>JAQTLF010000001.1:0-22717 GCA_028715015.1 Candidatus Moraniibacteriota bacterium
TCATTTCCGCCTCTTCCTCTGATGGCTCGCGCACTTCAATGACTTCGAAATATTTCGCCACATGTTCTTGTTTTTCAATCAGTTGATGATATTCGTGCGGAGTTGAAGAAGCCACGATTTGAAAAGTCGGGATGTGCAAAAATTCACTCAGCACCGCTGAAATGTCGGGATGATAGGTGCTTGAATCCTTTCCCAAAAAATATTCGAAATGTTCGATGACCAAAATGACATTGCCGGCTCCGGCTGCTTCATAGAAAAGCAGACGCAAGAAATTTTCCACGTCTTCACCTTTGTTTATCGCATCTGAAATCGCCCGCCCAAGATCAAGCACGAGCAGTCGTGTGTCTTGGAGCGCACCAAGTTCTTGGCGCAAGCGCACATTTCTGGCCAAAGTATGCAAAATTGTCTTTTTACCGATTCCTGCATTGCCCACAATCAAAACACAGTTCTGATCAGGTCTTTCCAAAACCAATTTCAAAACTTCATATTCATCTTCCCTGCCCACGAGTTCTGTTTTGGAATATTCAGTCGGATCAAATCGTGACAAATCCTGACAATATCTGTCCAAATTTACCGTATATCCAAAATGCCATTGCGCGCCGATGGCAGGAATTTTTTTTAAATATTCCCAACGCCAAAATTTTGTCTGGTCATTTTTTTTCTGCCAACGCTGCAACTCCCAAGAAGTCAGGCGCAAATAATCTTTCTGGGTCAGATTATGCGATTTCAAAAATTCATCAAACAATTCAAGGCTTTCAAAAATTTCTTTGGGAAAACGCTTGCGGACAATTCCGATCCTGGCACAGATCCTTTCAAAAACCGGATGTTTCAGCAATTCGGAAAATTCAAAAAGAAGCATGGGATTTTTCGTGTCTTGGAAATAAAAAAAGCTGGCCATCAAAATCCAAGCCGCCACAAAAGCCATGATGTGCAGAGCGTCAATTCCAAATTGCGGCAAAAAGAAAAATGCAGCCGCAGCTGCCAAAGGAAAAGCGATCCAAAAAACATTGACCGCCATTCCTGCCAGCAAAACGAACAGCAGACAAACAAATCCCACTGCCACTACGCCGACGCGGACAATGGCGCCCAAAATCCTGGAAATGATGTTGGCGAAAAAAAGTTGCAATGACATCAAAGGATGAAGTCCTCTCCAATTTTTGGACGAGACATCCCTGCGCCAAGGAGAAAACAATGTGCGCAGCAATTGTGAAATGGAAAAATGTTGCCAGACAAAAAACAGAAAATTTTTCCAAATTTCCAAAGTTCCATGAACCGCCTCATTATAATACCAATGGATGACGTTCGGACGTTTTCCGCCTATGGCAGATTGTTCTGTTTCCATTTTTTTGTTTTTATTTTATGACTTACGCGTTTGTCCGAGCCAAACATCAGGTGAGGTCAGCCCAAAGATTATTTTTGTTTCATAAAAACCCGTGCATGATTAACTTTGATGTTTGGTCGAGGGCAAATGCGTAAGTCATATATTTATATCAATTTTACATCATCAAAAAATGCTTTGCAAATACAAAAATTTCAGGTTATAATTCGCATATGACAAACATGGAAATTTCAAGCAAAGATCATCAGATATATCTGCTAAAATCCCTTCTCTGGCTTGGTTTGGCTTGGGGCGGTTTTTTGTTCACGCTGGTTGGGTTCTTCCACGCTTGGCTCATTTGGGCCATGTTTTTGTTGACTGCCGGCTGGCTGACCAGAAAAATGCTCAAAAACAATTTTTCTTTGAGACCATCAAAAGAAATTGTTTTGGCCAGTCTCATTTTTTTGTTGGCGGTTGTTTTCTTTTCTCTTTTTTCCACACCGACAGTTTTCACCGGCAGAGACCAAGGATCTTTTTCTGAAGGAGCAGTCAGACTCAGTCAAAATCACAAACTTGAATTCTCCACTCCGACTTCGCAAGAATTTTTCAAATTGCATGAAAGCGGACGCGCCCTCAATTTCCCAGGATTCTACTACACCAAAAGCGGCAACCTGATCACCCAATTCTCTCTAATGTATATTTCTTGGCTGGCTTTGTTTTTTTCAGTTTTCGGCGTGACCGGTTTTGTCATTGCCAATGCGATCCTTTTGTACATCTTTTTCCTTTCTTTCTATTTGCTCATCAGAATGTTTGTGGGAACATGGGCAGCGCTCCCAACAACACTTTTTGCTTTGACCTCTTTTGTTTTCATGTGGTTTTCAAAAATGACGCTCAGCGAAAACATGGCCATAGCACTTCTTTGGACATCGATCGTCGCTTTGATGCTGATGCTTAAAAACCAAAAGAAACTGCCATATCTGATGTTTCTGGTGTCCTCAATCCTTCTTTGCTTTGCCAGGATCGAAGGCTTGGCTTTTTTGCTGGCTTCCGCCATCATCATTGCCGCCAACAAAAATTCCCGCCAATATGTCAAAGAAAACATTTCATCCAGGTTTTTCCTGCCCCTGACAATTTTTCTGATCGTTTTGGGTTTCAACATTTTCAATGATGTCTATTTCTACAAAGAAATCATCAAAGCGCTTTTGCCGACAATCGCCTTGCCCAAAGCAACCTATCTCACTGAAATAAAAAACAATGTTCTTCCCAGTTTCTACATTGAAAAAATCTTCTATCTCTATGGTCTGCTCGGTTTTTTCGTGGTCGGCACATTCGCTTTGGCAGCCAAATTTTGGAAAAAAGAATTCTACTCCCTGGTGCCGTTTTTCGTGACATTGCCGACATTTGTCTATTTCGTTGACGACCACATTTCAGCCGATCACCCCTGGCTGCTCAGGCGTTTCGTTTTTTCTTTGGCGCCTGTCATGATTTTCTATTCCGGACTCATGCTCGGACAATGGTTTGAAAAAAAACAAGCCAAAAAAACAAAGGTTTTGGCCGCCCTCATCACCATCATCTTGCTGGCAGGAAACATGCCGGCCATGTTGAAATATGTTACTTTTTCAGAAAACAAAAATCTTCTGGCCCAAACAAAAACATTGGGAGAACAATTTTCCGACAATGACCTCATCTTGATCGATCAAAACGCCACCGGTGACGGCTGGTCAATGATCAGCGGTCCACTTAACTATTTATATGGAAAAAATGCGGTCTATTTTTTCAATGTCCAAGACTTGGCAAAACTCGACACGCAAAGATTTGATAAAATATTTTTGATTGCCCCAAACTCGCAAGTGTCCTATTATTTGAACAGCGCGATCGGACCAAGGTTGAGCGAGAAAAATAATTACGCTCTGGATGTGAGCAGGATCGATGTTCAAAAGGAAGGTCCCGACAAACCATTGACTTTGCCCGACAAAACAGAAACATTGATCCAAGGAAAAATATTTGAGATATCGAAATAAAAAATTATAATTGAAAAATTTAGAGCCTACTGTAAATCTCATGTCTAGATAAAATGTTCTAATTTCGAGCGAAAACCTTGAAAAGTGAGGAGGGCTATTCGAAATAACCCGACGAGCTTTGAGAGGTTTGCAGCCGGAATTAGGACATTTTAGCAGACAAGTTGGATTTTTTTATATTAACGTTGAGATTTACAGTAGGCTCTTAGCACAAAATATGTTCGATCTCACCAAACAAATACGACTCTCAACTGAATTGCAAAAAAAATATCAACTTGCACGCGCCGTGCTGCATGTTGTTTTTGTGGTTTCAGCCCTTTTTATCGCCTATCGCATCTTGTTTCCAATAATCCCAATGGATTTTTCCATTGCCAATCCAAGCTCAAACAAAAACACTTTGGTTTTTCCTCGCCTGGGGCAAGCTGGCGAATTTCCCAAAAAAGGATTATTGCCAAAAGGAAGTTCCCTCTTTTTCAATGCCAACCCTACTGGTCAATTTTCCAGCGCCGTCGTCAATCTAACTTTTGACAAAAACGGCCAGAATCTCGAAGGCACGACTGTGAAAATAAACAAATCGTATCAAGCCTTCTTTTTTCCAACCGGAGAGCCTGTAGGTTTCAAAGATGGAACTTTACTCACCACTGAAAATGGCGCCTACTATATTGTTTCCAATGGACTGCTGCGCAAGTTTGCCAACACCGACATCATTTTGCAACTTGGATTTCCCAAGAGCGCCTTCATGCTGGTTTCCCAAGATGATCTCAAATACAACAAGCCTGGCAACGACGTTGCTGACACGCTTTCCTATCCTGAAAATTCACTCTTCGCCATCGGCGACAATTACTATGAATTGAAAAATGGAAAACTTTTACCATTCATTTCCACTCAGGCATTTTTGTCGCAATATCCCCAAACGGCCGCCATCGCAAAAAACTCTGATTTTTTTGCCCAATATCCAGCTTCGGAAACATCGCTTGGATTTGCCGATGGCACGTTGGGTTCAGCTGCAGACTCAGTTTACATTCTCAGCGAAGGAAAAAGTTATCCGGTTGCCAGCGCCAACAGTTTCAATGTCATGGGCTTGAATTGGAATGACATCATCCCACTTGATCAAAATGAACTCAGCATCTATGACAAACAAAAACAATTCACGGTTGATGATCCCCACCCAAATGGAATCATTTTTAAAGACCAAAAAACGAATGAGCTTTTCATTATCAAAGATGGAAAAAAACTTCCGGTGCCAAATGAAACGATTTTGAAAACATATTCAAAACAAAGACCGATCATAGCCAGCTTGGACGATTCGAAATTGGAAGCTTCCTGCACATTGAAGAAAAAACTTTTTTCAGACAACAACTACGCCTGCCAAACATCATTGGAAAATCTGATGGCAGCTGTCGGCAACGACTATCAGATAAATGTCGCGTTTCCCAATGGCGCCACGATCACCAATCTCAACGCCACCTTTTCAACACCATTCAATTGGGAAAGCATGAGAAATTCGCTCTCCAAAATAAAGACTGCCATAGCGGAAAGATGATATTTTTAAATTTTCAAAAAAATGCGCATAAAAAACATTTCCATCAGCAAAGAAACATTCCTGATCATCTACAAACTTTTGTTTGATGCTCTTTTGCTGGCTTGTCTGACTTTTGGCGGAGCGTTGCTGGCCGAAGGATTGCTGCCTGGCATCATTTCCAGTAAAATAAGTTTCACCAACATCACAGTCTCGTTGATTGCGATTCTTGCTGCAATCATCTATTTGGGAAAGAATTTGGACATCACCTATGACCAAGCCAAACTGCACAAAGGCAAAGTTCTTTCGGCGCTGGTCTTTTTTTCATTTTTGCTGATTGGAAATTCGATGTTAAAGTTCACCCTTTGGGAAAACATCGTCATCACTCTGACCACGCTTTTGTTTTTCTTTCTTTTCTATGAACTGCTTTTTGCCTCAGAAGCTGAATAGAAAAATCCACGCCAACCCGACTCAAACAAAGAAAAAGACCTATTCGCAAATTATATCTGCGAATAGGTCTTTTGTTTTTCGAGGCAGGATAGTTTTCACATCTGCCGTGACATACTCCTGCCCAAATTGAGCGGAGAAATCGGAAAAATGGACACGACATGCCCTCCCGAGGCATCCTTTGACATGAGAACAAACAGACCGCAGCCCTCATTAATCCTATCATGTACATCTGGATTGGTTGCTATGGATATGTCCACCGCCCTCAATGCTATGATTCTAACATCCACTTCGATGGTTTTCATCTTGAACACCTCCCTTTGGTTTTGATTTAAAAGATCGATATCGAAAAAATACTGCTCAAATTATCTTTCATTATATCACATTTTCGTAATCACGTCAAGTGTGAGTTGGGCGCATTTTTCCCAGGAGAAGTTTTGCGCCTTGTCTCTGCCTTTTTTGACGAGATTTTCCCGCAATCCAGCGTCGTTCAAAATTTGACGCAGACATTTTTCAAGATCGGCTGCGTCCCCTGTTTGAAAGTGGAGTGCCGCCTCGCCTGCCACCTCAAGCAAGCTGGAATTGTCAGCCACAACCACCGGAGTGTCCGAAGCGAAAGCTTCCAAAATTGGAATGCCGAATCCTTCATACAAAGACGGAAAAACAAAGGCGCAAGCATTTTGATACAATGCCGGCAATTCTTCAAAGGCAAGAGTTCCGGTAATGATGATGTCATTTTTGTGCGGACTGTTTTCAATTTTTTCAAGCACAGCTTCATGTTTCCAGGCAGGAGCTCCGGCAAAAACCAATTTCAAATCTTTGTTGTCGATTTTCAGTTTTTCAAAAGCATCGATCAAAACCTCCAGATTTTTTCTGGGTTGGATGGCACCGACATACAAAACGAATTTTGAATCTTTGATTTTGAATTTTGACAGCACTTTTTCGCTTTGCCCGCTTTCAACTTTTTTCAAAAACAGCTGCGCGTCAAAACCGTGATGAACCACTGTTATTTTTTCCAAAGGGATCTGCGGAAAAAATTTCAAGATGTCATTTTTGGTGGAATTTGAAATCGCAATGATTCGATCGGCGCTTTTGATGGCCATGTCGCTCAGCCTGTTCAATTTTTCCAAATCTTTTTTGGTGAAATATTGGGGAAAAATTTTGAACGCCAAATCATGGATGGTCACCACGATTTTCAGATTTTTTCTTCTGAACATCGGCACATTGTGCACTGGCATCCACAGCACATCAGGTTTGTCCCAAAAAAGTTGCCAAGCAAAACGAGTCTGCGTCCAAAGCGACGGAAATGGCAATTTTTTGATGTCATAGTTTGGCAATATTGGCGGAGCCAGGTGCGGATTGAAATCGTTTTGGTGATAGATAACAAAAGAATCTTTTTTGTCCAACAGGCCGAAATTTTTGAGCATGTTGGCCAAATATACCCTTGTTCCGTCAATTCGCTGATGATCCAGATCTGAAGCATGTATTGCAATTTTCATATATTGGTGTTACAATGTGAATTCGTGTTATGCAGGCAGGCTTATGCATTTCTTTATTGTATCAGTTCCGGATCAAAATCCAAAGCACAAAAGAAAAGAAGCCCTGTTGCGTATCATAAGTTAAGTCCAAGTCACAAGCTGGCGCAGGACAACGTTCCAAGAAACGATCCAAAACATTGGACCAGTTTTTTGTTCATATACAAGGTATCGTGGCTGAAAAACGAAAGGAGAAAAGCTTGAAGCCGAGATTATTCAAAGGTTTGTGCATTGCATTTGCAACTGTGATGTTTTGCACAATTCCCCACTCGACCAGAGCGTACATACCACCTTCAACGTACGTTCAACCACTGGTTACGAAGCGACCCTTGCCCAGGGTAAAAGAAACGAAGTTCATTGTCATCAAAAAAGTGAAAGGATACGGGACAGGATATTTCGGTCCCAAGAGAGAAGATTATGCCACAAGAAAGGAATATCTAGAAGCCGTCGCAATGAACGGAAAAGGAGAAGAAACCAAGTCAGGAACAAGACCGCGCATTGGAACCATTGCTGCAGATATAGATGAGTATCCATTTGGTACTATTATCTTCATTCCAGAGATAAATCTCCTGGCAACAGTTGAAGATATTGGCCCCAAAGTTAAGGGTCGACGTCATATCGATATTTTCTGCGGACATGGAAAAAAGGCTGAGCGCATTGCCAAGACTTGGAGCAATGGCACGCCGATCACGCTTCTTATTGTAAAGAAAATAGAAGCATAAAAAAACAAGTATTGGGCACGATACCGCACAAAAAAATGAGGGGCAACGATAAATTCGTTTGCCCCTTTTTCATTTTCATTTTTTGCCAAAACTATATTCCCAAGCTTTTCAAAAGTTCTTCGAGTTCCGGTCCTTGAAGTTTGCGCTGCTGCCCTGATCCAAGAGTTCCAAGTTTCACACCCATGACCCTGATGCGTTTCAAATCAACCACTTCCCAACCAAGATTGGTGCACATGCGGCGGATCTGATGTTTTTTTCCTTCGGTCAAAGTTATATTGAAAGTTGTTTCATCTTTTTTCTCGACAACGGCAGGCTTGGTTTTGAAATCTTCCAATTGCACACCTTGACTCATGACTTTCAGAAAAATGTTGGTGATGGGTTTGTTGACCTCGACCACATATTCTTTTTCATGATCGTGCTCAGGATTCAAAAGTTTGTCATTGATGCGTCCGTCATTGGTCAAAATCAAAAGCCCTCGGGAATTTTTGTCCAAACGTCCGACTGGAAAAACATCATCGGCGGAATAGGTGATGTCCTTGATGCTTTTTTGTCCATCTCTGGGAGAGCTTGTCACGATTCCACGCGGTTTGTTGAAAGCGAAATAGACATATTTTTTCATCACTTCGGCAGCTTTTGCATTCACTGTGACCTTGTCACCCTCATTGACCTTGTCGCCTATTTTGGCTTTTTTGCCATTAATCAAAACCACGCCTTTTTCAATCAAGGCGTCCGCTTCCCTTCTTGAACTGATGTTGTTCAAAGCAAGATAGCGATTTATTCTGACCGGATATATTATTTCTGCCATATTTTTTGATGTATATTAAAATCTTGAATTTTTTTTAAAAAGAAAGAGTGGCGCTCAGTGAGTCGCCACTCTCCGTGTTGGGCCTTCGGCCAGACCTCGCGCGGTTCACGCAAGGTCATTCATTAGCATCCCTCTTTACAGTGGGATACCGGACGAATACGAAATCTTGCAGTCCACATAGGCATTTCTCCTTTCATGGGATTTTTTCTGTGCTGACATGCGCCTTTTCCAACGCATGCACATTTTACTGCATGTGCAACTATTATAAATGCAAAGTCAAAAAAAGTCAATGTTTTTCAAGTCTTGATTTTTTGTTTCTAAATGCTATACTAGTATTTGTTTGCAGTTGTATTATATTGTATTGTATTTGTATTTCATGATACATGATACATGATACATGATACATGACAAGATATTGGAGTGTAGCCCCTGGCCGGGCAGGCAAGCGGTAAGGCAGCGGTTTCTGGTACTAACAATTAAAGCCATGGAATATTACTTTTATATATTGAAAAGTCTAAAGGATAAAAAACACTATACTGGCATAAGCAAAGATCCCTCAAATAGACTAAAGCAACATAATTCTGGCAAAACCACTTCGACAAAATCAAGAAGGCCATTTGTGTTAATATATAAAGAGAAATATCCATCAAGAATTGAAGCAAGAAACAGAGAAAAATACCTGAAAAGTTATATGGGATCCAAAGAAAAAATGGAAATTTTAGAAAATATTGGAGTGTAGCCAAGCGGTAAGGCAGCGGTTTCTGGTACCGCCATTCCTAGGTTCGAATCCTAGCACTCCAACAAAGACAAAAATTAAAGGCTTGCAGATTTTCTTGCAAGCCTTTTTGATTCAAAACTTATTTTTTATTTCAACAAAGGAATGATGGTCAATCCCCGCATTGCCAATGGGAATATTTTTATGACACCCATGGCTGTCTGATCCGCCAGTTGCAAGAAAATTCATCATTTTTGCAACTGCTGACAATGCAGACCTTTCCAAGAAAGAATGCTTACTGTGATAAACCTCTATGCCATCAAGTTTTTCACTTTTCATCCTGTAAACTTCTTTCAAGAAAATATGCAGCTTTTTGAAAGAATATTTTTTGTGAAAAAATGTGTTGGCAGGATGAGCCAAAATTGCAACACCGCCAAGTTCATGGATGAAGTCTATTGCTTCCTTGGTAGTTGGATAATTGCAATCATCACACATTGATCTGCATATTCCACCTTTGCAAACCTCTTTCTTAATTTGCTCAAAAGGAACATTGAGAACTCTTCTGCGATATTCGGCAACATGAAGTGTTCCTGCCTGACCAACAAATCCAATCGTGCGCCTTATTTCTTCAGCATCAACATCCATAACCCCGGCATCACGATATCTCTTTAAAACCAAGAGGAAATCTTTTTGCTTGGCAATTCGACTTGAAACAAAAAACCTATTGATTTTTTCTGTCTGAAAAAAATCAATGCCATATCCCAACACATGAATGGAATCGCGACAGCTGATTTCAATTCCCGGTATTGCTTCGATGTTGATTTTTTTGGCTGAGCAAATAAATTCCGGCAATCCGTCAACAGTGTCATGATCTGTCAGGCAAATCGCTTTCATTCCCTTTTTTTGAGCATCAAGCACGATTTCCGCGGGACTCTTCGAGCCATCTGAATAGTTGGAATGCAAATGCATGTCGACTTCTGTTTTCATGACCACCCTCCCTATGAAATTTTAAATGAGCCATACTTTAACATAATATTATATCAAAAATTACTATCACTGTCAATATCATAACACTGGCTTAGCAAAGCCACAAAAACAAAACCAGCCATTGATTTCATGGGCTGGTTTTGTTTTTTAAATCATTTTTGCTCGGCTGCTTTTTACAAATCAGCAATGATGATTTTTGTCATTTTAAAGGTTGTTCCAACTAAAAAGTTTCACATTTTGGCTTCTCTTCTTCACACTTGGTACATTCTTTTATTAGTTTTACTTGGTTTGAAACAATATCATAATCAAATTCCGTGCTGGAACCGCATCCGGCATCCCCACTACCGCCAGTCATTTTTATTATGTTTCCAACTCTTTTTCCAAAAGAAGTTGGCGGAGCAAACCACGCGTAACCATTTTGTAATTCATTGACCTTGTTTGCAGACTCAAGAATATCATTATTGATGTCATATCTAAAGATATAATTTCCCCCGCCCATATATTCACCTGGAAATACAGCAACGAATGCGGCACCATCTTTTGCCAAACAACCTTCACCATAGTAATTGAAGTCACTGATTGATAATTTTTTACTCCTGGCATCACCGCAGATTATAGAGTTTTTATTGTTTTCATCACTGCAAAATGTTTCATAGGTATATTTTATTTTTTTTGGATTAGAATACTTATTTTCAGAGGCAGATTTCAATACTGAATTTATGTAATTATCAGTATAATAATTGTATTTGCCAATCTGAGCACTAAACTTATTCCACCAAGATAGTTTTTCATATTTTGCCTTTTTTCCACAAGCATCAAACTGAACCGAGTTCCAATTTGCAGAATTTTCTTGAGTTGGCGTAATTTGTGCGGCTGTCGGAGTTTCTGACTGTATTTGTATAACTGGCGCAGTTGGTTGAGTTGCCACTGTTTGTGATGCTGGTGTTTGCATTTTTTGGGCAAACATCCAACCAATGACTCCTGCAGTAATTGCTACAATCAAAATGATGGCCGCAATCGCTACAATGTTGCCTTTTTTGTTTTTCATTTCTTTATTGATTATTGTTATTATTTGAGCTCTCTTTTAATTTATATAATTATATCACACAATATCAATGGATTCGATTTCAACTCCGTCCCATAGTTCCAACATTATAAAAAAATAAAAAAAATACGTAATTAATTACGTATTTTTTTTATTTCAAGATATTTTCATGCGAACTCATTTCAAAAGTGATTTCACAATCTTTTTCAAAGGTTTGAGATCATGTTGGCATGTCTCCCAAACGACTTTTTTATTCACTCCAAAATATTCATGAATCAAGGTGTTTCGAATACCAATAATCTGCCTCCAGGGAATATCAGGATTTTCATTTTGAAATTCTTTACTGATATTATTTGAAGCTTCGCCGATAATTTCTAATTCCCTAATGATTGCATCAGCCACCATATCCTTTTTCAGAAAATCCTCAAAATCATCAGCATGCTTGATGTATTTTTCTATCTTTTCAATGGCTTCCAAAATATGCTCAAGATAAGTCCTATCGTCTTTATCTTTCATAAATGAGTTCTGCTTCATTAATTACCTTGTCACGAAAGAACTTGCTCAAACCTTCAGGAGTAAGCAAATCCACCTTTTTTTGAATGTGATCCTCAATTGTATATTGAATTTCAACATATTTTAAAAGCCCTACATGCGATTCTGGGGTGAATTCAACAAGAACATCCACATCACTATCCTCCTTGGCTGTGCCGTGAAGATATGAGCCAAAAAGAGACACTTTTTGGATGTCCTGTTTGAATGAAGCATTTTCAATGGCTTCACGAACTTTTTCTTTAATTTCTTGTTTACCCATATGTTTTATAGCTTCAGTATAACATAATGCATCAAAAAATCAATAAAAATTCCAATACACATTATTTCTTCAATAGAGCTTTGGATTCTCTCAGTTGTGCCCTGGACAACCTCCATAAAATTACCAGCTATAGACAAAAGGGCCCATTATATGTTAAATTTCAATATCCAATAATTTGGAGAAGCACACTACACAAAAAAGGAGCCGATCATGCGAAAAGAACAATCAAGGACTGTTCCTGCGTCAAATTTCATGGGCACACTTGCCTCCAACGTTGGCAATCTCGACCTTACTGATGCTCAATTTCGTGTACTGTTCAGAAACACACAACCGATCGTTGCGTATGCCGATTGCGAAAGAATTGAGAAAGAACTCCGTGAAAAACTTTCATTGGAAAATCTCAATCGCATTTTTGCGGGAAAGGAGGTTATGCTCAAAGCAGTCTTTGCTGGCGGAACAACAATGGGTCTTATCAGAGGCGCTTGCAAGGGATTCAAAAACTGTGCAGATGGGGGCGTTATTCTCGTAATAACGGAAGAAGATCGCCAGTACCCATTTACACCAGATTCAATTTCAAGGTCAGGTGACAAAGTTGAAGGATTCATATCCAGAGACGCACTTGATAGATACAGAATTGAATTGGTCTGATTTGACAGCAGTAAACCGATGCCACCCCGGTCAATGGGTGGTTTTTTTATTTTCCGAGCAAGATTTCAAAAACACAAAAAAACAAAAACAGCCATGGATTTTTAGGCTGGTTTTGTTTTTGAAATTATTTTTGCTCAGCTGCTTTTTGCAGGTCAGCAATGATGATTTTTGTCATTTTCAGCATGGCTTCCATGACCCTGCCTGCCTTTTGCGGATCAGGATCGGCAATCAGAGTTTCCAAAACAGTCGGCACGATCTGCCAAGTCACTCCGAACTTGTCATGGTTGATCCAGCCACATTGCCCTTTTTCTCCACCTTCGGAAAGTTTTTCCCAATAATAATCAACTTCTTCCTGGGTTTCACAATTGACCACAAAAGATATGGCTCCGGAAAATTTGAAAAAATCGCCGCCATTAATCGCAGTAAACTGCAGTCCTTCAAGTTCGAAAGACGCCGTCATGACGCTGCCCTCGGGCATTCCGGAAGCTTTCGCACCGGCTGCGCCATATCTGCTGACGCCCAAAATTTTTGAATTTTTGAAAACTGTCGCATAGAAATTCATGGCTTCTTCTGCTTTGTCATCAAACCACAAAAATGGAGTTATTTTTTGAATTTTTTGCATATGTTTTTTGTAATTTTAAAGTTTGTTGTTTCGTGTAAATTAATACGAAAAAATCACGAGAATATTTCGTGATTTTTTGAGGAAAAAGCATGGACAACAAGCTCACATCTTCATCTTGGGCTGAAGAATGGCAACTCGGTTTCCTTCCGTATCAATGAAGCTAACATAGGGGCCGACTTCCGGAATGTCCCATGGCTCGCCCAAAACTTTTCCTCCAGCCTTGGCAATTTTTTCCATAGCATCTTCGATGTCATTCACGGAAATGACCACCGATGGATATTGCGCCGGTTTGTCAGCTTCTTTTTTGTAGAAGCCGCCATTGATCATGCCACGCTCTTTGGGAAAGCCTTTTTCATCGGCCTCCGAAGTCATGACCGTGACATATCCTCCATATTCAGCGCCCAACATGTTGGCTGTCCAGCCAAAAGACTTGGCATAGAACTCAACCATGCGCTCCTTGTCATCATAGGGCAACTCAAAATGCACCACTGGATTTTTTTTCATATGTTTGTGTGTTAATTATTTATGTAAAATATTACAAAAAAGCCATGAGAAAATCTCATGGCTTTTTTTGCTTTGATTGATGCAAGAAATTTTATTTTTTAAAACTTATTGCATGCGGTCGCAAATTCCATCATTGTTCGCATCAATGAAATTTCCTCCCCTATTTTGGCCTCTTTCTCCATTCATCATGCCTCTTCCTTGCCCATTTTGCATCATTTGTGCATGTCTTTCCGGCGAATAATTTGGACCAAATTGACCTCTGTTGCCAACTGAAGCGAATGCTCCGTTTGCAAGCACCGCAGTCCCAAGAACCGCCAAACCAAGAATACCCATTGCAATATTTTTATTCATAATATTTTTTAATTAGCTTATTAACTGCTGCCAGCAACATATAAAACGGATGCCAAACAAAAAGTTTTCATTTTAGTTTTCATTCATCATGCCCCTGCCGCCATTCATCATCGCATTGCCCCCACGACCGATGCCTGAACCGTTCATCATGCCCTGCCCCATCCAAGGACGTATTTCCAAAGCCTCGAAATCATTCGCATTCTTTTTTGAGCCTATTATCTTGATCATTTCTCCTTTTGCAACATTGACTGCCGGTCTTATAAGAGTTTTTCCACTTAGAACAACGTTCCATTTCTGACCATTTAAATCATTTATTTCCAACTTGCCGTCAGAGATAGCAGTAAGTGTTCCAGAAAGAAAACCATTTTCGGGCTGCATCCATTGTGACTCCTTGGTTATCATCATATGTTGCCCGTAATATGGGATATCTCTCGCCAAAGTATCATTAAATTTTCCTCCGAGACCAACCGATGAAAAAACAAAGCCTATCGCAACTATTCCGCCTATTGATGCCAATGACATTTTCAGCCAGCCATATTTATATCCAGTTTCAGTTTTTCTCAGATCAAAAAACGCAAGTGTGAGAAATATCCCTATAAGCACTATCCAGAAATATGGCAGGAGTGACAGTGAATACACAATTGCGCTCTGATGCGCAAAACGATACAGATCCCAATCAAGCTGCCTGAGCATATCGAAAGCCACCGAGAAAGATATGGATCCAAAAAATACAGCAATGCCAAAGACACACCACATGCCATATTTTTTCACTAAATATTTCCAGCGTGGCTCAGGAGCAATGCCTTGATCCTTGATCTTTTCAATAGTTTCTTTGATCAAATCTTTCATATGATTACATATTTTCTTCATTCACTCTGAAATAAAAATTAAATTTTATTTCACTCGTTCCATTTGAAAATAAGTTTAAAAACAATTAATATTCTGCTCTTTCAATTTTTTTATAAGTGTTTCTTTTCCTCTGGCAATCAAAGTTGCAACTGATCCCTTTGGTTTTTTCAAAATATCCATAATTTCTTCATATTCCTTTTCTTCAACAAATCTTAGAATCAAAACTTCCTTGTATTTCATTGGCAACTGTGAAATACATACTTTGACTTTTTCAACACAATCCCTGTTCATGATATCCTTTTCGATATGGACACTGGCGCCAATAATCTTTTCCCATTCGTAATCTTCCAATGAATTAAATTTGGGACGAGCACCAGCCTTACGGAAATAGTCAACGATGTGATTGTGCGCGATTCGGTACGCCCAACTGGAAAATTTCAACACTTCGTCATATTCATTCAATTTTTGATAGATTTTAATGAAAATTTCCTGAAGCAGATCCTGCACATCATCTTGTCCGAGCTGTGTCATGCGTCTGATATAGTGAGAAAGCTGGACCTGGTAACGCCCCATCAAAAGCCCGAACAGTTCAGGATCATTCTTGGCCAATTCAATTAATTCAGCATCTGTTTGGTTATTGTTTTTTTGCATATTTTATCATTAACACATGTATAACGGATTTTGTATAATTTGTTTTCGCAAAAAAAACAAATTATACAATAACATTATTTCAAAATAGCATTAAACAAGTACCCGGTAAAAATTATTCCTACTCCAACAATACCAGCAAAGATCATAATGAGCTTGATTTTCATGACTTTTTTCAAAATCATAAACTCTGGCAGTGATAATGCAGTGACTGCCATCATAAATGCCAGCGCCGTACCCATGGCCACACCTTTTTCAGTCAGTGCTCCTACAAGTGGTATCACGCCAGCAGCATTGGAATAAAGCGGGATGCCTATCACAACCGCAAGCGGCACCGCATACCATTTATCGCTTCCAGCGTATTGAGCAAGAAAATCAGCTGGCATATAACCATGAATCCAAGCACCCAGTCCAACCCCAACCACCACATATGGCCAAACTTTTTTCACAATATCCAAAGTGTATATTCTGGCATATTCAATTCTTTCTTTCCAATTTAGCTCTGTAAGATTAAGATTTTTTCCGCCCCCGTTAAGGGCAAATTCCTCCACCAATGAACTTACATCCATTTTTTCAATAACCATTCCAGCAAAAATTGCAATCAAAAGTCCACTGACAACATAAATCAGTGCGATCTTCCAACCAAACATCCCCCAAAGTAGCGCAAGTGCAACCTCATTTATCATCGGAGAAGCCACTAAAAATGAAAAGGTTGTTCCAAGTGGAACCCCGGCCTGCACGAAACCTAAAAATAGCGGCACCGCACTACAGGAACAAAAGGGTGTGATGATGCCAAGTAGTGAAGCCAAAATATTGCCCACATATTTTTTCTCATGCGAGAGGATTTTCCTGATTCTCTCTGGAGGCAAAAATGAGCGAATGATTGATACTGTGAAAATAATCACAAACAAAAGCAGGATGATTTTAATCGTATCGAAGATAAAAAAATTTACCGCACTAGCTAGTAGTGTTTCTGGCACAATTCTAAAAACTGAATACGTTAACCAATCAGCAAAAATTTGAATTATATAAAATATATTCATTTAATGCGTTTATTTATTTTTTCCATAAGATCCGAGACACTCGGCACCATTCCAGCGACTAACACATTTTCATCAATAACCAATGCTGGCGTGCTCATAATTCCGTAATTCATAATGTCTTGGATTTCAGTTACTTTTTCCACATATGCTTCCATTCCCAACTGCTTCAGCGCTTCCTTGGTATTCTGTTCCAATTGTTGGCAATTAGGACAACCAGTTCCCAAAATTTTAATGTTCATTTTCATTTGATTACTTGATTAAAAATTTTCTTATATTCTTTAATTGCTTTTTTGTCCAAACCATAACGCATAAATTTACCTTCCCTGCTTTCAATCAAAAGTCCGATATCTTTCAATTGCTTAAGATGATGTGAAGCAAGTTTGTCCGATATTCCAATCAAGGGAACAATTTCACAAACGCATTTTGAGCCACTTTGCAGCACACAAAGAATTTTTAGCCGATTTTGATCTGAAATAGCTCGAAGAAAAGCATATGTTTTGGTTATGTTTTCTGCTTCTGAAGAATTTTTGCTGCAACATTTGAAGTTCATAATAAATATCATTCTAATTTATATTAGAATGATATGCTCATTGCTACGTTATGTCAAATAGTAAATTTTAGCTTAGAAAAAATAAATAGCAAGGCAGTCAAGTCCTTATTTTTTACTAAATTTTCCGAAAACACCCTGGCAGTTTATTCAAATTTATCCTCTGACTAAATATACTTTTATAAAACTACTTTTGAGCTCCGCAGCTTTTGCTGACAACTGATCTGTTTTATTTTCCCGTACTAATTGCAAAATTCCATCAAGATTATTGCGAATTGCTTGAATTTCTTCATCATTTGCTTCTTGTTCAACGGCAGATAATTTGGTGTTTGCTTCATCATATGCAGTTATAACTCCGGCAGTGTCTTTCGTGTTTGCTTTATCCAGAACTTTCTCCATAGCATCATGAAAATCCACCAATGTAATAGCTAACATGGAAAAACCATTTCGTTTCAAAATATCTTGAGTGATTGGACGCACCTTTTCAAATTCCAAGTGCATAGCTTTCAAGTCACCATTATACACACCCTCTTTCGCTCCTAAAATAATTCCTTCGATCTTTTTTAGGTCAGTATTGAATGATGCATCGGACAGCAAAGAATAAGGATGGTATGCTAAATATTTGTCTTCAAAGATTGCATATGAAGAAACCAGCTTGTCATAATTTTCTTTGGACTGGTTTCTTTTTTCCTGGCCAGTTTCAAAAAGTGTTTGCTTGTAATCTTTGTTCATTGCGTTGAAATCTTCCACAAATATCTTTTTGGTGAAAAAGATGCTTCCGTATGCTCCAGCAGAAATAAAAACAAATGCATAAGCAAGAAGAAATAGGATTCTTCCCTTTGTTATTTTTTCAATTGAACATGCTGTTCCTTTACCGATAAGCGCATATATCGGACAAAATCCTATGATGGCAAATGTGCCAACCATGGCAGCCAAGATAAGCAGGACGACTTGCCAAATTCCGCCAACCCAAAAAAATGCGCCCAGAAATAAGGCGGCGGAAATGGTTGTTTGGATAGTGCGTTCGATAATTCCTTCGTTTTTCATTGATTTATTTTAAAATGTTAATAAGAAATATAACGTATACCGCCAAAAATTGTTTTCATTTGATGTGATTTCTTTTTCATATCTACTTGACAGTATATACCCCCCTGGGGTATTATGTCAAACAGTAAGGCCTTGCGGCTTTTTTGTTTGCAACTAATTAAAAATAACTTTAAAAACAATGCGAAAGATTTCTCCCAAACAGAAATATTGCCTGGCAGGCGTGGCCATCATGGTCGCTGTGTCAGCATTTTTGTTTTCAAAAACCCATGGTGCCAAGCAAGCAACTCCAGCAATCCAACCGGTAAAAATTTTCATTGCCAAAGAGGCTGACAAAAGCATGCCTTTGGAAATTTCCGGATTTGTGCGCGGAGAAGACAGGGCTGATGTCGCTCCCGCGGCTAGCGGAAAAATTTTGCGCATCTTCAAACACGAAGGACAATCCGTGAAAAAAGGAGAGGTGCTTGCCACCATAGATGCTAATGTTTCTGACGCGCAAGTTGCAGCAGCCTCGGCAAGTGTGGATGCGCTGCAAAAAACAGTGGACGACAGCAAAAAATATTACGACCAACTGGTCGACCAAACCAAAAATGATTCTAATTCAACTGATGAGTCCGTGAAAAGTTCCAAGCGTGCTCGCGATCTGCAAATCCAAGCAGCCAAAGATCAATTGGTTGCTGCCCAAGGAGCATTGGGAATTGCCCAAGCTAGCAAAAACAATTCCACCGTCGTTGCACCATTCTCAGGCACGATCACTGCTGTATTTGGACGCGAAGGCGGCTTTGCCAATTTTTCACTGCCGCTCGTCAGCATCAGCACCCAAAACAGTTTTGAAATTGAAACCTATGTTTCAGCCACTGATGGACGCAGCATTGCAGTGGGAACGATTGCCACGATGCAAACATCCGATGGCCGACCTGTTTCTGGGATCGTAACCAATGTTTCTGCTGGCGGTGACACACAAAGTCTGAAGACATTGGTTCGCATACACATAGACAACACTTCTGATTCTGTTTATTTGGGAGATTTTCTGCATGGAGAAATTTTGACTGCGCGCATTGAAAAAACTGTTTCGATTCCAAGAAATGCAGTTGTCTCCCGTGGAGGAGACCGCGTTGTTTTTGTTTTGGACGAAGACAACATCGCCAAAGAACAAGCAATAAAAACAGGTTCGGAGAATGATGGAATGATCGATGTGACTGAAGGAATAAACCCTGATCAAAAAATAGTTGTCGAAGGACAGCAATATCTAACAAACGGATCAACAACTAAACCTTATGAATCAAATTAAGATGCTAAACGAACAACCTCAAAAAAAATTGGGTATTGCCGGACGCATGGCCAGTCTTTTTGTGAAAAATAAAGAGCTGAATATTCTGGCCATTCTTTTTATCGTGGTTTGGGGAATTGGCAGTTTCATCCTGATGCCGAAAGCCTACAATCCGGACATCGTGGCACCAGCTTTTACAATTACCACAAGCTTCCCCGGAGCCACTGCCCAGCAAGTGCAGGAACTGATCACCCGCCCCATGGAAGATGCAGTAAGTGAACTGCCCAACATTGACCAGCTTATTTCCCATTCTTTTGATGGCGGTCAAAGCGTGGTGATGGTGCAATTCAAAGTCGGCACGCCAGCTGAAAATGCAAAGATATCACTATCCCAAAAGCTCAGAGATAACATGTTTCAAAAACCGATTGGAGCCAGTGATCCATCCATGACAACTCTTGATCCTGATGATGTGCCAATAATTTCCATCGCACTGACTTCAGACAATCGTTCTCCGCAAGCCCTGCGAAATTTGGCATTCGATCTGGCTAATGAATTGAAATTGGTGAATGGCACCTCAAAAGTGGCGGTGGTTGGCGGACTTAGCAATAATCTGCAAGTAGAATTGGACAGCGAAAAATTGTCACAATATCATTTGGCAGTTTCTGATGTGATTGGCGCGCTCAATGCGTCCAATGGAATATATGTGGCAGAACCTTTGAAAAATAATGGCGACATTGAGACACTCAGGATCAATGGGAGCATAACCTCAGCCAGTGATGCCGCCCATATTGTGCTGGTTCAAAATCAAGACAAGCCTCTTACTCTTGGCGATGTGGCAACAGTCACGCAAGGGCCTGGAGAAATAACCAGCAATGTGCATGTCACAGAAAAGAATTCTGACCAAAAAAATGCAGCCTATGTTACGATTGCCAAAATAAAAGGCGCCAACATCAGCAGTGTGACAACTGCTGTTCGAGAAAAACTTGCCAGCGTGCAAAAACAAAATCGATTTTCAACAATAAAATTTTCGGTCATGCGTGATGACGGCGAAACCGCCCATGAGGAAATTTCAACCCTGACCAAACATCTTATTTTATCAATTGTTATTGTGGTTATTATTTTGATGGCTTTTTTGGGCATCAGAAATTCACTTATCGTGGCCATTTCTATTCCACTTACGCTTTTGACTTCTTTTGGAATCGGCCTTTTGGCAGGACAGACAGTGAACCGCATCACACTCTTTGCACTCATTTTGGCTTTGGGACTTTTGGTTGATGATGCCATCGTTATTATTGAAAATGTGCATCGCACCATAAAAAACAATCCTGGCGGTCGCAAATCAACTCTGATCATCCAAGCGGTCGACGAAGTTGGTGTAGGAGTTTTCATGTCCACCATCACCATTCTGCTGGCCTTCATTCCAATGGCATTCGTGAGCGGCATGATGGGACCATACATGAGTCCTATTCCCTTTTTCGTGTCTGTGACATTGTTGGTTTCCCTGTTTTTTGCTTTTACCATCAACCCGGCCTTGACTGGCATCTTTTCCTCACACCAAACAGAAGAAAAAGAAAACGTTTTCGTGAAAGCCATCCACAAAGTTGAAAATCGCTATGCAAAACTGATCGGCGATCTCACCCAAAATAAACGCAAAAAAAATATCGTACTATCTGCAGCTGCAGTCTTGCTTTTTCTCTCTCTGCTTTTGCCACTTTTCAGGATTGTGCAATTCCGCATGTTGCCCAAAGCCAACAAAGAGCAATTCTATATTTATTTGGACATGCCAAGTTCTACAACTTTTTCCAAAACCGATGAGGTGTCCACTGAATTGGAAAAAGCATCACTCAATTCAAAAGAAGTTATCAGTGTGGAAAGTTTTGTTGGTACGGCTCCCATTTCTGATTTCAATGGACTTTTCAAAGGAAGCTTCATGCGCGCCCAAGAAAATCAAGCGACTTTGAAAATAAATCTGACAACGCACACACAGCGCCAGGAAACATCTGAACAAATCGCTTTAAGATTGCGCGAAACGTTGAATGAGGAAGTTTTGTCACACGAAGGCGATGCAAAAATAACCATAGTGGAAGATCCGCCAGGGCCGCCAGTGCGCTCAACATTTTTTCTGAAGATTCAAGGAGACGATCAAAAACTTTTGGATTCCACCGCCAAAGACTTGGAACAATTGGCCAGCAAAATTCCTGGAATTGTTGATTTGAAAACATCTTCTTCGGAGCGCTCAACTGAAAAACAATACAAAGTTGATGTTGAAAAAGCTGGACGCCTCGGAATCGCACCGTCCATGATCGCTGAAACTTTGCATACTGCCTTATCAGGAACAAATGTTGCGCGCTATCAAACAACGTTGGCCGATGGTGATCGTCAACCAGAACAACAGTTTGTAATTTTGCGCATGCAGCCGAATGACCGCAATGATATCAATGATATTTCACATATCACTGTCAAAAATGCAACGGGTGCAACTGTGCCGATTTCCGAATTGTTGATTGAACAGCCACTAGCGAAAACCAGTGAAATTGCCACTGATTTGCGACAACAAGTTTCCTATGTCAGCGGAGAAATGGGCGCTCGCAGCGTCATGTATGCAGTGTTTGATTTTTTTCCGAAACTGTTCGGCTATCATCTCAATGATGGCAGTGGAAAAATAACTTCATGGTCACCATTGGGAGTCACCTACACGAACGCTGCCGGTCAGAATGTGGATGTCCGCATCGATGGAGAATGGAAATTGACTTTGGAAATTTTCCGCGATCTTGGAACGGCCATGGCAGTGGCCATGTTGCTGATTTATTTCGTGTTGGTCATCCAATTGCGTTCGATTGTAACACCACTTTTGATCATGGCCACCATCCCATTGGCTTTGATCGGCGTGTTGATTGGTTTTGCAATTTTGGGAGCCACCAAGGGAACATATTTCAACGCGACCTCCATGATCGGAGTCATTGCTTTGGCTGGAATCGTGGTGAAAAATGCAATCATCTATCTTGCCTATCTTGATGAGCTCAAAGAGCGCAAAATGCCGCTCACACAGGCTTTGATGGAAGCGGGACGTGTCAGATTGCTCCCAATTCTGCTCACCTCTCTCACGGCAATTTTGGGCTCACTCACCATCATTGCCGATCCTGTTTGGGAAGGATTGGCCTGGGCAATAATTTTCGGACTTTCAGTTTCCACAGTACTGACTCTTGTCATTTTTCCACTTCTCTACCAAACATTCGAAGGCAAAAAATGGGAAGGTCACGAAAAATAAG
>JAQTLF010000001.1:22817-112372 GCA_028715015.1 Candidatus Moraniibacteriota bacterium
GTTTGGGAAGGATTGGCCTGGGCAATAATTTTCGGACTTTCAGTTTCCACAGTACTGACTCTTGTCATTTTTCCACTTCTCTACCAAACATTCGAAGGCAAAAAATGGGAAGGTCACGAAAAATAAGTCAAACAATTTATCAAGGGTTTGCGTTTATGCGAACCCTTTTTCATATCAAAATTTTTATTTTTTAAAAACCCCACTAAAATTAGTGGGGTTTGTTTGGGAAGCCAAATATCATTATCAGCTTCTAGTTCTCTTGTTGGAGTCATTGGAAATGGCATGGCAAGTCAGTTTAACATAACCAGCCGTTTTCTTGGGACTTTTTTTATCAAAAAACCCAGCACTGCTTCCAGGAGAAGATATTTCCTGAATGGTTCTCATTTCATGAGAATATTGTTGTATTTTATCCCCTCCTATGGTCAATTGGACGCTTGAACCTTGTGGACGATATTCTCCTGAATTTCCCATGTGCCTGCCTCCCTTTTTGGATGATTTTAAATTACAATGCCAACTTGAAAATAAATTTAGCATCCATGCTATCCATTGTCAATGATCATCAGAATTCGATCTTCTCCAATTTTTCCAACAAAGATTTTTCATTGATGTTTTGTATCTCAATGCCTGGGCGTCCGTTTATTTCCAGCACCATTACACGATCATTCTTGTCCAAAATAAGATCAACTCCTGAAAGTTTGAGGCTGGAAAGTTGTGATGCTTTGATGGCTGTTTTTTTCATTTCTTCCCATTTGGGCATGATGAATCCTGAGGAAATTCCGAAATCAGCGAAAGATAATTTTTCATTTTCTTTTTTGCGATGAAGATGGGTGAACTCTCCAGTTTCGATGTCGATGGCAATGCCGATGGCGCCCATGGACAAATTGGCGCGACCATTGGTTTCTTTGGTCGCATATCGCAGCATTGCCATGGTTGGCACATAGTTTATGCAAAAAATCCGAATATCAGGAAGCCCGGCAGCATGTTTGAAAACAATTTTTGGCGAAGGATAGAGCCTTTCCTCCACAATGGCGATGTCCTTTTCCCTGAAGCCTGAAAATTCCCCATCCAAAATTTTCAACAGCTGCCTCCTGATGTCCCGAAGTGAATGTTCATTTCCAGCTGGGTCAAAATATCCATCATTTTTTCTTTCCAAAACCAAAATGCCATTTCCTCCGTGACCGCAACTTGGTTTCAAAACAAATTCTTTGGGAAAATTCTCCATCAATTTCAAATCAGCACGCTTTGAAATTTCGAAATAACTCCTTGGCATCAAAACGCCATTGCCAGACAAAAGCTTTTTTGTGGCCAATTTGTCTTTGGCCAACAACAAAGAACTTTGGGGATTGAAAAACTGGATGACATGATTTCGCAAATTCATCCCGATAGGCTTGGCAGTGAAATAATTTTCAAAAAAATCAATCATTTTTTTTCAATTTATCAAATCTGAACAATTCAGTTAAGCGCAAACCGGTGTAATTTCCTGCAGCAATGGCAACCGGAATCGAGATGGCGAAGACGATCCAAATGAATTCCATCGATCGATTCACCAGAAAAATGCCTGCAAATGTCAGAATGATGGCGACAAAAAAAGTTTCCAAGAGCAAAAAAACGGCCGGGACAAGATGCTGCTCCTCTGTTATGTTGGAAAAACGCTCAATGATGTGTGTGGTTATGATCAAAGGGAAAAACACCGTTGTTGCTGTCAATTGGAAACTCAATGGCAAAAATGAAAATGCGACCAAGATGAGCAGGACCGACACCATGATCAAAAACATTTCCACCACATTCGGCAGCTGCATTTTGGAAAACACCAGAAGTTTCAAAGCGACCCCGATTGAAATCAAAGCTGTGTAAATCAAAATTCCCTGCAGAATGTTGGATTGCATCAAGATCAAAGACAATGCGATGACAACCGGCGCAAACACTCCAAAAGTGCGAACCCCAAGAACCAAACGAAACAAAACCACAAAAAGACCCAGAATTGGAAGAATGATCAGTTGCTTGCTCACTGATCTGTTGGCGGCGCGCATGAAAAATGATGACCAGGTCGGTCGTTGAATTTTTGAATCCGGTTCTGTCAAAAATTCACGATTGGGATCAATCAGCAATCCTTGCATGTCGCTTCTGCCGATGATCATGTCGGTTGAGAGTTGGGATCTGTCCGCCACAGAAACAATGGTGTTTATTTCTTGATTGCCAACAACATAATCAATGTTCACTGTGTCGCGCACTTGGATTCCCTGAGCATTTTTGACCCGTCGTTTCAATTGGTTTTTGACAAGACCCATAGATTCAGCCAAGGCCGAATCTATAGAAGAAAAATCAGCCCCCGTGTCCACCTTGGCCACAAGCGCTATAGGCCCTTTCGGAGAAAGCACGATGACATTTTCCTTGTCTCCAATGACCATGCCTGGTTCATTTTTTGATTCGAAATAATCAAAAATCAAACCGGCAGAAAAAGCCAAAGCCAAAGCCAATCCGCCAATAAATTTTATTTTCCTTTTGCGCAACACCAAATCATTGAATTTCATATTTTTATAATTACAAAAAATAATATGTGCCAGGTGGTTTCAAAAAACCAGCTTTCATCTCATGTCCCACCTTCTGACTTCATTTTGCACCATTTGCCACAAAAATCAACCCTCCCGCCATGGCCACGCAAAACATGATGATTTTAATGTCACATGACAAAAAACCACCCTTGAAAAGATGGTTTTTGTATTTTGATTTTGGCAACAAACTAAGCCAATTCTTCCAAAGTTTTTTTCAAATTTTCCAAAGGTTGAACCCCGACAAATTCTTTCACAACAACCCCATTTTTGAAAATCTTCAGTGCTGGAATGGACATGATGCCATATTTTGAAGCCGTTGCGCCACTTTCATCCACATTAAGTTTGCCCACGCTTGCCCTTTCGCCCATTTTTTCAGCCAACTCGGCAATGATCGGTCCCATCATCTGACATGGTCCGCACCAAGGCGCCCAAAAATCAACCAAAACCGGCACATTGCTCTGCAAAACTTCTTGATCAAAATTTTGATCTGTAAATTCCATTTCTTTATCCATGTTTGTTTGTTTTAAAACTAATTAATATACCCCCATGGGGTATATTATCACATTTGCGAATTATGTCAACAAAAACAAAAATTTGTCAGACGGCATCAATAACCTTTTTTAATTTCTCTTCAACTTCCCTTGCAATCGGAACAAGATTTGCATTTTCAACCATGCCCATGGCAACTGTCGGCAAAATCACTGAGATGTAGACGTTTTTGTCTTCTTGATAGACAACCACGTTGCATGGCAACAATAATCCCATATCCTTTTCCAATTCAAGAACTTTGTGCGCAGTGGTTGGATGGCAAGCTCCAAGAATAATATACTCGCCAAAATCAACATTGAGTTTTTTCTTGAATGTTTCTTTGACATTTATTTCCGTTATGATTCCGAAACCTTCTTTGGACAATTCCGTTCTCACCTTGCCAACCGCATCCGCAAAAGCCAACTTCGTTTGTTTTTTATAACCGTATTGCATAGTTTTTTATTGATTTTATCTTTATCTCTTTATCTATTGTAAAGTTTTTTTCATCTCTTCAAACTCTTCTTTGGAAATCTCGCCTTTGGCATAGCGCTCTTTCAAAATATCAACAGCATCAGTTGTTTTGTGCTCTTTATCCTTAATATGACCGCAACAACCTCCGCCAGAAACTCCGCGCACAAGCGCAAAAATTGCCCAGATCACCAGACCCCAAAAAATCAGCATGAAAATCCAATCCAATCCAAAACCAAGCCCATAACCATAACCCAATCCTCCCATGTGTCCATATCCCCACATAAATTTAATATTAATATGAATTAAGATTCACACATTACTACTCTTTAAAGTTTATTTGCTTTCAAAAATCAAATGCAATGTAATTATGCTTTCAGGTGTATAATAAACATGTAATCCAAATTAACATATTTAATTCAAAATCATATGAAAAAAATACTTCTGATTCTGCCTGTGGCCGCAGCAACCCTGTTCCTTTCCGGTTGCAGCCTATATGGATCATCAAGCCAACCAGCAACTGTTCCTGCTGGCAACAACAATCAATCACAATCGGCGACGCCAGTGACTGACAACGCTGTCAACATCCAGAATTTCGCTTTCAGCCCGGCAACATTGACCGTCAAAAAAGGTGCCACAGTGACTTGGACCAACAATGACAGCGCTCCGCACCAGATCAAATCAGCAACTTTCAATTCGAGCGTGCTCAGTAAAGGACAAAGTTTTTCATTCACGTTCAACAGCGTCGGAACATTCGACTATTCCTGCGCCATCCATCCAATGATGACAGGCAAAATAATTGTTGAATAACAAAAAAAACATATGGTCAATAGCATCGCACTCACCTTGTTCTTGGGAAAACCGCTTGTCATGTATGGCGGCATCTTCACTTTCCTACTCATGCTTTTCACTGCCACCGTGGGCCTGCTCAATTTCAAAGGGATCCATGTCATCCCCTTCAAATGGCATCCGCGTTTGGCACTGACAACCATAATCGTCGCCACCATCCATGCAATTTTCGGCCTTTCGATTTTTTTCAATTTTTGATCCGCCAAAAAACATCGTGAAGAAAAAAGCGCACCAGTGGCGCTTTTTTTCTTTTTCAGATAAACTGGAATAATGCACTACAAACTTTATACAACCTCATTGAAGGCCTGGGATGCGATGATCGAAGAGATTGACAAGGCCACCAAGTCCATTTATTTTGAAATGTATATTTTTGAACGTGATACGGCAACGAGCCACGATTTTGTGGGAAAACTGAAGCAAAAAGCCAGAGAAGGCGTGCGTGTCGTGATTGTGGCTGATGCCTATGGAAGCAAGAATTTGAAAAATGAAATTTCGCATTCCCTGCAGGCTGCCGGCATAGAACTGATTTTTTTCAGTCATTGGCTGAGGCACATCCACAGAAAAATCCTTATTATCGACAAAAAAATCGCTTTTATTGGCGGCGTCAACATCGGCAAACGTTTTGCCCATTGGGATGATATGCAACTGAAAATTCGCGGAAAAATCGTAAAAAGAATATTAAGATCTTTCGCCTACACCTATGAAATGGCTGGCGGAAAAGACAAAAAAATATTGAAACTCAGGGATGGAAAATTCACGCACAAATTGAAATTCTGGCTCGTTGAACATTGGCCGACAAAAAACATCCACACATTGAAGAGTCACTATGTGGACAAGATTTCAAATGCGCAAAAAAGCATCCAGATCGTGACACCCTATTTCACCCCGCCTCGCTGGCTTAGCTCACTTTTTGACAGCGCGATCCGCAGAGGTGTCAGTGTGGAAATATTGCTTCCCAAAAATTCCGATTTGAAAATCATGAACCCAATCAATCTGCACTACATGAACAAACTCCATCCGCTTGGAGTGAAGTTCTATCTGACAAAAAAAATGAACCATGCCAAGCTTCTCATCATCGATGAAGAAGAAGGGCTCATCGGTTCACAAAACATGGATCTGGCATCCTTTCAACTGAATTCCGAAGTCGGAATATTTTTCAAAGAAAAAAAATTGATTGCAGAGATCGAATCAACCGTCAAAAAATGGAAGCAGCATTCCGAATTGTTCAAACCGCAAAAACACAAATTGAGACTAATCGACTACACCATTTTAGTCCTATCAAAACTGCTCTATCCGATATTGTAATGTAGTAATCAAAAAATTTATGCCGAAAATTCAAATCACTGCCAAGGGCATCCGCGCCGCCTTGAAAAAATATGTACCCTACCAATCACTGACTGAATATGTTTGGAACGGTTTTGACGCGCAAGCTTCAATCATTAAAATTGACTTCACGGCCAACGAGCTTGGCAACATTGAGAGCATTTCGATCAGTGATAATGGCTATGGCATCCCTCATGACAAATTGCAGGACAAATTCGAGCCTCTTTTCGAATCAAAAAAAGCTTTGGAAAACAAACTGAAAAAAAATCTTTCAGCCATCCATGGCAAAAACGGCATCGGCAGACTGACTTTTTTCACTTTTGCCAGAAATGCCGCCTGGAAAACCGTGTACCACCAAAATGACACAAATCTCACCTATGAGATATATGCCAATGCTGAAAACATCAACCTTTACACCGGAGTCAATGCTGTTCCGCGCCAAACCGAAGAAGAAACAGGCACGACAGTGACTTTCAGCGGAATCCATGGACTGACCAGCCATCAATTGGAAGAAAAATTCCAAGAATACATGCTCAAGGAATTTGCTTGGTTTTTGGCACTAAACAGACATCGAAATTTTGCAATCATCATCAATGGAACCGCCATTGATTTTCAAAGCATCATTGCCGACAGTGAAAAATTCGAACTGGAACATGAAGAAACAAAAACTGTGTTTTTTCTCTACTATGTGCGCTGGGATCAACGACTCAACAACGAACCTTCCCGCTACTATTATATAAATTCCGAGCACAAAGAGCGTTGGAAAGAACCGACAGCCATAAAAAACAAAGGAGAGCAATTCTATCATAGCTTCTTCATCGAAAGCGCCTATTTCGACGCTTTCAGTTTCCAATCAGCTGACAGCGACCAACAAGAAGCTTTGATTGCCGGCACCCGCTCCGACGCTCAATTCAAATTTCTGCGCAAAAAATTGGCCAACATTTTGCGCATCAAAAGAAGGCCATTTTTAAAGGGGTTTGCTGAGCAACTCTTGCTTGACTATGAACAGAAAAACATCTTGCCAACAGATGCCAAAGACAATCTCAAGCAGACCATAAAAATTCTCTATGAAATGCAGCCCAAAATCTTCACTTCATTGAATCTGGAACAGAAAAAAATTCTAGTGGGATTGCTTGGTATTTTGCTTGAAAGCAACAAAACTGAAAACGTGGCCGGACTGCTTGGCGGAATAATCGAACTGACCCCCGACGAACAATCCGAACTCACTCAGCTTTTTTTATAAAACAAAAAAGACTCCCGAAGGAGTCTTTTTTAAGATAGAAGTGAAAAGTAAAACTATTTCAAAACTACAGTTGCACCAGCTTTTCCTTGTTTTTCCAAATTTTTAATTTGGCAAAAAACAAGAGAACCCCGTCGTATGACGGGGCTCTCAATCAAGCTATATTTTTTGAAACAACTTATTTCAAAACTACAGTTGCACCAGCTTCTTCAAGTTTCTTTTGAACTTCTTCAGCTTGCGCTTTGGCAATCTTTTCTTTGATCACTTTTGGAGCTGCATCAACCAAGTCTTTTGCTTCCTTAAGTCCAAGACCGGTGATTTCACGAACAGCTTTAATAACATTGATTTTCTGTGCTCCAGCTGAAGTCAATTCAACATCGAACTCAGATTTTTCTTCAGCAGCTTCAGCAGCAGCAGGTGCCACGCCCATCATCATTGGAGCAGCAGCAGACACACCGAATTTTTCTTCAAGAACTTTCACAAGTTCAGAAAGATCCAAAACACTCATCTTTTCGATTTCTGCAACAAGTTTTTCAAATTTTGCAGGCACGATAACCTCTTTTTTATCCTCTGTCATAATAATTATCCTGCAAATCTACAAATCTTTTACAAATCTACAAATAAAATGCATTTCATTTGTATATTTGTGACCAATTTATATATTTGTGGGTTATAAATTTACTTTATTTAATAAAACCTACTTAAACTCTATGCTTTTTGCTCTTTAACAGCATTGAGTACCTGAACCAAACCTCTCAAATTGCCAGCCAACACATTGACGAAACCAGAGATCGGAGCATTCAATGTTCCAACCAATTGTCCCAAAAGTTGTTCCTTTGAAGGAATCTTTGCCAATGCTTTGACTTCAGCTGCGCTCATGACCTGTGTTCCAAGAACTCCGCCAAGCAATTTGATGTTTTCGTTGGTTTTAGCAAAAGTATCGATGATCTTAGCTGCAGCGACCTCATCATTGTTTGAGAGTGATATTGCAACCTGACCTTCCATACCTTTGATGCTTACTCCTTCGATTCCCGCATTTTTAAGTGCGATGTCGAGAAGAGTTTTGCGAACCACGAAATATCCGACACCTTCCGCTCTCAAGGATTTCTTGAGTTCGGTCAGATCTTTCACTTTGAGTCCTTTGAAATCAACAAAAACCAATGATTTGGCAACTTTGATTTTCTCTGACAACTCTTTTACGAGTTCTATTTTCTGATTTTTTGTAAGCATTTGCTTTTTTCTACTTGTCACAAAACAATGTTTTATGATTTTGCAGCAATTAAAAAATCTGCGTTTCCGCAGATCGACCTTTGAAACCACGACGACACACTTAGCAAGTGTCATCGAGCTCCTCGACAGGTCTTAAGCTTTTTCAAGCTGCCTGCTGTCTGCGGATACTGTGTCGCGTGATTAAATGTAATCATTTAATTTTACGCGATTCTATTAAAATTTCCCAAAATTCTATTTAAGCTTCTTTTACTTCTTCAACTGGAGCAGCTTCTTCAGCTTTTGCTTCCTCAACTGGAGCTTCTGGAGCAACCGGTTTTTCCATTTTCACAGCTCTTTTCTTTCCTTCAATCACACCTTCTTTGACAAAAAGGTTGTAGGCGCTGTCAGAAACTTGTGCTCCTTTGGCAATCCATTCTTTGATCTTATCTGCCTTCAGAACAGCCACTTTTGAATGTGGGTCATAACTGCCCAAAACTGCCACATGGCCGCCTGTAGGGGCTGCTGTGTGCTGCTGAAGCACTACTCTGAATTGAGCTCTATTTTTTCGTCCAACACGTGAGAATCTAATGGTCAACATAATTTCCTTTTCTTTACGAATAAATTAGCAGGTAACATTTTTACCCTTGTTTAAGCCTCCATTTGGCTGTTTTTAGTACTTATCCAATATACTAGCTTGTTGACATTTTGTCAAGCGTTTGCCCACATATAAGCCATTTTGGCATAGTTATTTCAATAATTTATTGTTTTTATTTGATGCTAAAAAATTTTGTCCGGTCACCACACTTTTTCCGGTTTTTTCTTCAAGTGCAAGTCTGGCATCTTTGGCAATTTTCCCACCTTTTTTGGCTGGAATTTTGTTTTCTTCCAAACCTTTTGATTCCATGGTTTCAGCAATCTGACGCGTGGAAAGTTCAGCCAGTGCTGTGAAAACCAATTCTGCATCTGACATGTGATCACGCAAATTCTGCGTTTTGAGATTTTTCAAATCTTTGTGTTCTCTGACTGACAAATCACTCCATTCTTCATGAATGATGTTTGTCAAAATTGCAAACTCATCTTGCTCTTTAACTTCATTGTTTTTCCAATAATCAGTCAACTTGTTTCTGATTTCCTGCCCCATCATTCTTTGCTGAATCCATTTTTCACTTCTTCCCATTTTTTGCCAATATCCCCTTGAGCGATTCACGCCCTTTTCCGGATCAGACATGTCCTGAATTCTTTCATATCCAACTTTTGCCAGCCATAATTTGATTGGTTCCGCTTTCCTAGATGGGACAGATTGAACAAGACGCAAAATTGTTTCCACGTCTGCCACATCAGTTAAATATTTTTTACCATCAGCAGCTTCCAATTTCAGTTTGTCACATTTTGTGACAGACTCATTGCCTTCTTTTCTTAAACGATTTTTTAGTGTTGTCCAATAACTTTGCGCTTTTTTAAAATCTGCCTGATCTATTAAGGCAGCAACAATATCAATCACTGAAAAATACCAAGTCTCAGTTTTTTCGTCGTAGTGCCGACGAATTTTGAAATTCTCAAAAATTGCCAGCGAATCTTTTTTATTTTGCATCTGATTTGTTTTTATTACTTATTGTCTAGCAAAGTGAGCGAAATGAAAATAAATTTTCATTTCCGAACAAGCGACGACAACAAGTGACTTTTTGTCACTTATAGTGATATTTTATCACCATGTCAAAAAGCCGTCAACTTGGCTGCAAAATCGATCAATCCACATCTCCCATTTGTTGCAGATCAAGAAGTTTTTTGTAGAGTCCGTCATTGACTTTGGAAAGTTCACTGTGCGATCCGGTTTCCACCACCATGCCTTTTTCCAAAACCACGATCTTATCAGCTTTTTTGATGGTGCTCAGGCGATGAGCAATGATGATGACGGTGCGATTTTTGGAAATTTTGTCCATGGCATCCTGGATGAGTCTTTCGCTTTGGGAATCAAGATTGCTGGTCGCCTCATCAAAAATGAGCACCTTAGGATTAGCCAAAATGGCGCGTGCAATTCCGATGCGCTGCCTTTGTCCTCCTGACAATTTTATGCCGCGTTCCCCCACAATCGTGTCGTAGCCATCGTTCAATTGCATCACAAACTCTTCTGCATTGGCAATCCTGGCTGCGGCCTCAATTTCCTTTTTGCTGGCAGATGGTTTGGCATAGGCGATGTTTTCACTGATACTGGCATTGAAAATTTCCACATCTTGCGGAACAATGGCAAAAAATTTGCGAAAACCATAGAGGTCATATTTTCTCAAATCCGTTCCATCCAAAAGAACAGCTCCTTGGGTGGGATCATAATGACGATAAATCATTCTGGCCAAAGTTGTTTTGCCTCCGCCTGACGGACCGATGAGCGCTGTTGTTGCACCTTCAGGAATAACCAGATTCACATTTTTGAGAGCTTTCATCTTGCTGTCCGCATAGGCAAAACTCATTTTTCTGAATTCCAAATTTCCTCTGACATTCTTGGGCACGATTCCGCCAATTGGATTTTTAATGTCAGGTTGCTCTTTGGACAGTTCATAAATTCTTTCCACAGCCTCGGAACTTTCCATGATGCGATCATAGAGGCGCGAGATGCGATACAATGAAATCAACGCTTTTTCAGAAATCGTGAACACGAAAACCAATGTTCCCACTGTGATGTTGCCTTTCCAAACAAGCCAGGCGCCGAAAAGCAGAATAAAAAGTCTGCCTGAATCAATCACAAAATTACGTTTCAGATTCTGGTTCAAAATGTTGCCAAATTCTGAAAGCACAGTGGTTCTCAATTCTTCACGCAACTTTCCAAAACGGGTGCACTCCCGTTTTTCCTGGGTAAATGATTTGACAGTGTTAATGTTCACCACTGATTGGGTCATCAAGCCTGCTGCTTTTTCATAGATGTCAAAACGATTTTTTCTAAGTGGAAAAACTCTGCGATTGACACGGATTGTCAAAAATACAAAGATGGGCACGAAAAAGAGAACCACCATGCCGAATCGCCAATCAACCCAAAAAAGAACCACGGTGGTGAAAATTATTTGCAAAATTGTCGGAGCAACTTCCCATGACAAATTGCTGAGCAAATCAATGATCTTATCAATTCCGCGCTGAACCTTGCTTATTTTGCTGCCAGTGTTTTCTTTTTCATGATAACCGAGTCCCAAATAGATGAGTTTTTTGTGCGCCTGCCCGGAAAGATTCGATTCCGTGTCAGCCAAAATCCTGAATATTCTCTTGTCATTGGTGTATTGCAAAATGGAAACGATTTCATTGATGGCAAACATGGCAAAAATCAAAGCTGCGATTTGAGCAATTTTTTCCACCCTGAAATTCGTGATCAAATCAATGATCAATTTGAGCGTATATGGACCCGCCAAACGCGTGATTTCAACCACCAACATCAAGGAAAAAACTTTTTTCATTCCGCCTTGCGCCGGCAAGAGCAATTTCCAAAGCCGCATCCAAAAACCTTTGATGTCAAAAGTTCTTTCAGTTTTATTGTTTTTTTGCTTTTTTTCTTTCATATAAACATCATATCACGATTGATTTTACATATCAAAAAATAAACAATGTCATTCCCGTGAAAACGGGAATGACAAAGCAAAATATCAAAAAACCCCGCCTAGGCGGGGTTTTGAGAAATAGAAAAATCCTATCGACTACAATACTGCTTCTTTGGCAGCTTTTGCAAGACGGAATTTAACCACAGTTTTTGCAGCAATTTTGATTTTTTCTCCAGTTGCTGGGTTCACTCCCATTCTTGCTTTTCTTTTTGCTTTAACCATTTTTCCGAAACCAGGAAGAACGAATTCTCCAGTCTTTTTCACTTCTTTGTATGCGATTGTAACGAGTTCATCAAAAAACCCATTAACTTCCTTTTTTGCCAAGCCTGTTTTTTCAGACAAGACTGTCACCAATTGTGACTTTGTCATTTTTGCCATAGTGCGTGTTTTCATTTTTAGTCCGGTTTTATGCGGGCAAAAAACGAATTTTTATTTATTAATTTATTTCTTTTGCATGTTGGCTCATGCATGCTCCAATTATACACCATTATTAAAAGCTTTGCTAGTGGCTTTTGAATTATTGTCAATAGTCATGGGGTCAATACCGATATTGGCATTCTATTTGTTGATAACTGGCGCAGCATCCGGTTTTTTCAGAGCAATTCTTTTAAAACAAAAATTGCCACCGTCATGCCTCCAATCGTTCAGATATGGGCCTTCTGACGATATTGCATCATTCAAACTTGAACGCATAAAATCGGCACATAACTGATATGAACTTTCATCCTCAATTTTATAGGTGACACCTTTTACGATCTGATTGCCAAAAGAAAATCTCGTCGCGCTAAGATCATCAAGTTTTTGTGGCAGCTTTTCTGTTTCGCCAAAGTAATTTTGAACGGAACTATCGATTGATTGCAAACTATTAACCATTTGTTGGTCGAGATTTTTCTGTCGTGATACTGTTGGCGAATCTATGATAAAAAATCCTGACACAAAAGTTGCAACAACCACCGCGATGCAAACAATCATAGTTATTTTATTAATAGGAGAAGTTGTCTCGACTCTGCGCATGTCCCAAAAATAATATCCGAAAATTCCACCCGCAATCAAGAGAATCGCAAGAACTTTCAGCAAAAAACTGGATGTGAAATCGCCTCCAAGAAAATTAACCACCAGCGTAATGAGATCACCGATAATCGTTGCCGATGCAAAAAACAAAACAATGTATGTCAGCCATTTTCTCACAACAGATTCTAGCAATATTTGCTGGTTATTGATTCTTTTTGTGATGATGCTCGAAACTACAAAGAAGATAGGAGCAGCAATAATAAGCGCTGCAATTCCAAATTTCACGCCACCCTGATTAAATGACGCATACGCAGAGGCCGACTCCCTGTCAGTGACAAATTTATCAACAAAACCGAACAAAATTGAACCCTCCCCAAAGGAAACAAAAGTCAGCGACAAAAAAGTCACCAGATACAAAAAGAAATCTTGTGCGCCACCATTATTATTTTGTGGCTGTGGAGTTGAAGCTTGAATTTCCATAGATTTAAAAACTAAAAAATTAATATGCACGCTTATGGATAAAAGTGATCAAAAAAACAGAATCGAAAGATCCTGTTTTTAACTCTATTTTCCGATGATTTTTCCGCCTTGCCCCACCTGGTCAAGCTTCACGGAAAGAAGTTTGGAAATTCCATCATCGCCCATGGTCACACCATAGAGAAGTGAGGCTTGTCGCATGGTTTCGCGATTATGGGTGATGGCGATGAATTGGGTCGTGCCGGAAAGTTCCTGCAAAATCTTGCTGAAACGTCGCGAGTTGGCTTCATCAAGAGCCGCCTCCACTTCATCCAAAATCGCAAATGGCGGTGGGTTGTGAGAAATAATGGCAAAAAGAAGCGCCAAGGAAGTGAGCGATCTTTCGCCGCCAGAAAGCATGGAAAGATTGGCAATCTTTTTTCCCGGAGGACACGCAAAGATTTCCACTCCGATTTCATCGCGCTTTTCGTCTTCCGATTCCTGATTTTCATCTTCCTGCTCATCAATTTCTGTTCCATCCTCAGCAACTTTCGCTTTGCGATTTTTTATTTTCAATTTGATCAGATGCGCATTTCCTCCGCCAAAAATGATTCTGAAATATTTGGTGAATTCCTTGTTGATTTTTTCGAAAGCTTCCTCAAATTCAACCTTGATGCGTTGGTCCATTTCTTTGATGATGGCTTCCAAGGAAACAAGGGCATCAGCCAAATCTTTCAATTCCTGAGTGAGAAAATCAAAACGTGCGTTTGTCTCGCTGTATTCTTCAACGATCATCGGGTCAATTCCGCCGATTTGTTCCATCTGAAGTTTCAGGCGTGAAATTTCCCTCTCCAGCATTTCCCTGTTGATCTCTTCACCATCAAATTTGAGCGCGGCAACTTCGCATTTAAGTTCGCTTCTGATTTCGTTGGTCAGATCTTCTTCGCGCACTTCCACGCGAGCCAGTTTTATTTTGGCATCATTGAATTGGTCTTTCAAAGTGTTGAGCTGTTCTTGTCTTACTCTGGATTCACGTTCCAATTGGAAAAAACGTTCGCGAAGCTGTCTGATTCTTTGATTTTCAGCCGTGATTTCTTTTTCAATTTTTTCAAGCTCGTCTCTGAGCTGGGTTTCTTTGAGTTGGAATCCTTTTTTCTTATTTTCAAGTTCTTCAATTTTTTTGTTGATCTCTCCGACTTCTTTGGAGTTGTCTTTCTTGATGGAAACTTCGCCTTTGCCAGATTCTTCATACAGATCAAAAAGTTGTTGTTGGATGGCCCGGGCAGATTCTTTGATGTCCTGCAAATCATCCATGTTTTCTGCTTCTTCCACTCGAAGAATCAATCTTTCCTGCGCCATGCGGATGTTGGAAAGCTTGGCTTGCACATATTTCAAATCAACAGGAATGATCTCGATGACTTTCTGATTGGCAAGTTTTTCTTTCTCAACAACGATGCGTCCTTCGGAAATTATCAGCTCGCGTTCAACATCATTGAGCTGCTGTCTTATTTGTGTTTTTTTTCTTTCCAACTCCTGTTCAGCTCCGCTATCTTGGGCTTTGCCTGATTCCTGATTGAGTTCATCTGTCATTTTGTCCACTTCGCGTTGCATGTTCATCATGCCTGCTCCCAACGATTCTTTTTCTTGGGAAAATTTTTCACGTTCGCTTTGGAATTGATGCCACAAAAAAGAAAACAATTTTGTTTGTTTTTCTTTGAGTTCTTCGGCCACCACTTTTCCTTGCTGCGCTTTCTCAGCTTGGCGTTTGAGCATTTTCAAATGCGGCTCGATTTCACGGATCAACCCTGAAGTGCGCTGCATGTTTTCTCTGGTCGAATCGAGTTTTTTGACTGCCCTGTCTTTTTTGATCTGATATTGCTTCACTCCGGCAGCATCTTCCAAAACGCTGCGGCGATCCGCAGGAGTCGAATTTAGCAATGAGTCAGACATTCCCTGGTTGATAACGCAATAGCTTTCTTTTCCCACTCCAGCTTTGGCCAACAAATCCATGACATCCAATAAACGTGAACGATTGCCATTGATCAGATATTCCGACTCTCCGGAACGATACAGTTTTCTAGTGATGATGACCTCCGTGAATTCAAGCGGGATTCTTTTGTCGGCATTGTCAAAATGAAGAGAAACTTGGGCGCTGGAAAGACGCGCCTTTGTCCCAGACCCTGCAAAAATGATGTCCTCGGCTTTTTTTCCGCGCAGTGTTTTCATCGATTGCTCTCCCATCGCCCATTTGATCGCATCAGAGGTGTTGGATTTTCCTGATCCATTTGGTCCCACAATGGCCGTTATTCCGCGTGCTTCACTATCAACATTAAAATTCCCCGCTGGCAAAAATTCCAGCGTGGTTTTATTGGCAAACGATTTGAATCCTGATATTTCAACTTTTTTTAGATACATTATTCATGGAGCATGGAGCATGGAGCATGGAGCATAAATCATGAATGTTGGTGACATCTATATTTGTGCCAGATGTTCCACATTATAAGATTTATGAATATTGTTCTATGTTCTATGTTTTATGTTCTATGACATTGTACTACACTTTTTTATTTTGGGAAAGAAAAAAGGCTACAAAGAAATATCTTGTAGCGCTTTTGGGTGGTTTTGGTCTGGGTACATTCGGGATCGAATTGTGCTTTTTGTGAACAAAAATCCACCGAACGCACCCAGCTTTGAGGTTCGCAAAATTTCATCGAACCAAAATAGATAAAAAGGGCTTGTGCAGAGGGTTGGGGATGTGTAATGATTTCGTAAGTTTACGCATTACAATATACCCCAATCCCTCTGACACCTTCATCATATACCCACAGTGATCATTGTCAAGCAAAAATACATAGAAAAAAGCCCCGAGCAGAACGCGTCTGTCGGGGCATTTGGTTTTTGGGCGACCCGCGGGGAACTTTCTCCCGCGGGCGCATTATTATAGCACATTTTTTTCAAAATTTTGCGGAGGCAGGGGATTTTCATCCGCTAGCCTTTCCGCGGTCAGATATCAGTTATTGGATAGCATCCGCTTACGAAGTCCTCAGCCTCGTGCTGATGCATTCGCCGGCGACGGTTCTTGTCCCGCAGCAGGTTTCCATTTACCGGGCTGGCAATACAAGTTTGCCAGATTGGATTCAGGAACATCCAGGCGGGAAAGAGAAAATGAATTAGCATCATTCCTCCTCTTTGGCGAAAACAACTTCACTCTGAGGCGGCCCATTTTTTAGGGCGGCCGAGACCGGGGCGCTACTCGCGCTGGGTTATCCCAGGGATGTGGCCGGCGCCGGCAGGTCGGGCGATCAGGTCGTTCTTCTTGAAGTCGTCTATGTTTGTATCAAGGGTGTTACGGCTCCACGGCGGACTGTGATTCGACATGTTACACCTCCAGATTTAAAGTCACCATTCCATTTTATTGGAAGGCGCTAACAGAAAAGTATTTACATTGTCTTTCAAAAAATTTCTTACAAAAATACCTTTCCCGTTAGTGCCTTCCAAACATATTGTCTTTTCCAAAGAGCTGTACACTATTTCAGTGTAAATTTGAGTATAGCGCACTTTTGCAATCCTGTCAAGGGTTAAAAGCTAAAATACCAATTTTTGGCTCAAATAAAGTAAAATTTTAGCATAAATCTTAATATCAAAATCCAAATGTCAAATAAAATTCAAAAACCAAAATTTTTAAAAAGTATTTTAGAAATTGAGTCATTTATTTAACATTTGTCATTGAGATTTTGGATTTAGCGCATTATATACGCTGCCATTTCCACCAAGCGATTAGAATATCCCCACTCATTGTCATACCATCCCACAATTTTGACTTGATTTCCCATGCTCATGGTCAAAGGCAGATCAACAATGGAAGAATGTGGATTCATTTTGTAGTCCATGGAAACCAGCTCTTTGGTGGTCGCATCCAAAATGCCATGCAGGCTTCCCTGAGACGCTTTGACAAAAGCCGCATTGATTTCTTCCACGCTTTTCGGAGTTTTCACTGACGCGATGAAATCAACAATTGAAACAACCGGGGTTGGCACACGCAATGCGATTCCGTCCAGCTTGCCGTTGAGATGCGGCATCACCTTTCCCACTGTCTTGGCTGCACCTGTGGTGGTTGGAATGATTGAAAGAGCAGCAGCGCGAGCGCGACGCAAATCACGATGCGGCAAATCCAAAAGGTTTTGATCGTTGGTATATGAATGTGTGGTGGTCATGAACCCTTGCTCAACATCACAAAGATCATCCAAAACTTTGATCATCGGAGCCAAACAATTGGTAGTGCAAGATCCATTGGAAACAACCGCCTCGCCCTTGTACTCTTTTTCATTGACACCCAACAAATATACCGGCACGTCATCTTTTGGCGGCGCGGAAAGAACAACTTTTTTTGCTCCGGCAATGAGATGTTTTCCAGCCGAAACATTGTCCAAAAAAATTCCCGTGCAATCCAAAACAACATCCACCCCGAGTTTGGCCCAAGGCAAATTCGCAGGATCCTTTTCGGAAAAATATTTCACCGGTTTTCCGTCAATGATGATCTCATTGTTTTCTTTGTCAACGACAACTTCCCTGCCATACACTCCATAGGAAGAATCGTATTTGAGCAGATGCGCACTTGTCTCGATATCAGTCAAATCATTGACCGCCACGATTTCCATCTCTTCTTTTTCAAAAACTATTTTCAGTGATGGTCTGCCAATGCGACCAAAACCATTGATTGCAACTTTAAGCATGCATGTAGCATGTATCATGTAGCATGTATCATGTATAAATGCACTTAATGCGCCATCCTATACATAATACTTGATACAAGAATACTTTATACTTAATTTATTAATTTCCTTCAATTTCCGTCAGATGCCAATGATTGCCTTGGATGGTTTTGATGTTGAATTTTGTTTTTTCCAAAATGGTTCCCTTGGCGATGTTTTTGATTCCGAATTTCAAATTTTCAATGCTGATGTCTTCGACATGTTCATCAAGTCCGTCGTGCGCCAATGCGATCTGTCCGATTTCAAGATTGACATGTTCGATCTGTGAAAGTTTCTCGCTCTTCACAATTTTCATGATGTCATCAACAATTTCCTTGGCCAACATAAAATCATGCATGAGTTCATGTAACATGTAGCATATAGCATGTAGCATTTGAGACACGAAGTTCCCATCCGCATTTTTGTTATATGTTATATGTTGTATGTTATATGATTAGTGTACCGCACAACTGATGCACGGATCATAGGCACGGATGAAAGCGCGCATTTTTCTTTCCATAGCTTTTTCATCTTTGCTCAGAATTCCTGGAATAAATGCCGCGATATCATCTTCCAAATGTGTCAAAAATTGGGCAGTCGGAGTGATGATGTTCACATTTTTGATATATCCTTTTTCGTCGATGTCAACCCAATAATACAAAGTTCCGCGTGGCGCCTCGACGGCGGCGGCTGCAGATCCTTCACGAACGACATATTCCTTAGTGATGGCATTTTCCAAATTTGCATGCGTCAACTCTTTCAATAATTGCAATGAATCCTCAACGCAATGGATCACCTCTGTCATTTGATACAGCACGTTGTGGAATGGATTGTAGTCAGGCATGTTGAAATTCAAGCTTTTCAAAAATTCCCGTGCGCCGTGACTGAGTTTTTCATGGTTGTTATTGACTCGTGCAATGGCTCCAACCATGTAGCTTGTTTTTCCATCATGCATGACGCGTTTGATGATTTCTTTCGGCCGTTGGAATTCATGGAAGTTTTCTTCGAATTTTTGCACATCCACATGCAATCCCTTGTTGGAAACGACATCTCCATCATAGATGGCATATTCCCCTTTTGTTTTCAGACAGACATATTCCGTGGGACGACTGAAATCAGGAGTTTTGATCGTGCGGAAAAAGGCCGCCAATTCCAAAGTGATCGGAAGTGTTTCTTGAGCCTTTAAAATCAAACTTTTCAATTCATCTTGGGTGGGAACTTTTTTGAATCCTCCAACTTCATTGGTGAGCGGATGCACCACGCGACCGCCAATGACCTTGATGATTTCCATGCCATATTCACGAATCTTCACCGCCATCTTTGTCTGTTCCGGATAGGCTTTCACCAGATCCATGTCATTTTCAATGTCCAAAAAATCTGCCAACGACAAAAAGAAAAGATGCAGCGCGTGTGAATGGATGAACTGGGCATGCTCCATGACCTTCCTGAGTTTTTCAGTTTCCGGACTTACCTCAATTTTCATGGCATTTTCAATGGCTTTGATTGCAGTCAGGTTGTGCACCACCGGACAAATGCCGCAAATTCTTTGCGCGATTGTCGGCATGTCTTTGTAGTGCCTTCCCACCAAGACGCCCTCGATAAGTCTGATTCCTTCCTGCACTTCAAATTTGGCAGATTTCACATCTCCCTTAATAACACTGGCCATAAAACCAGTGTGTCCTTCAATTTTTGCAATGTGATTTATTTTTATATTCATAATTTCATGTAGCATGCAACATGTATCATGTAACAAGCACGGTTTTTTGAATTTTTGTTTTATGCTATATGTTATACGCTTTATGCAGCGTGGTCTTTTTCCCAATCTTCAACATCATCTTTTAATCCAAAAATTTCAGTCGTGTTTTCAAATTCGTCATCTGTCATCATTTGTTTCAAAGTCATTTTCATGGCTTTGACATTTCCTGTCGGACGGAGTCCTCGGCATCCTTGGCAGCCCATGCGCGCACTTGGGCACACAGCATCGCAACCTCCCAAAATCATCGGACCAAAACAAGGTTTTTTGTCCAACAACAAGCAGCGATTGCCTTTTTTCTTGCATTCCAAACAAACCGGACTGTCAGGAATTTCCGGAAGTTCGGTTCCCATCTTCACATTTGCCAGCAATATCGGAAAATATTTCAAAAATTCTTCTCCCGTGATCGGACATCCAGGGAAAGTGAAATCAACTTTCACGAAATTGTCCACTTCCTGAATTTCCTCGTTTTCAATTCCTTGGATATATTTGTACACGTGCTTGATCGTCTGTTTTTGTTGTTGATAATTTTTGATCTCAGGAATTCCACCCATGGCTGCGCAGTTTCCAATCACCACCAAAAGCTTGCTTCTTCTGCGAAGTTCAAGCAAAGTTTTTTTATTGGCATCGGTGGCAGGATTTCCTTCCACAAAAGCGATGTCGATGCTTTCTCCGGCATCTTCTTCATCTTCCAAAAGCCTAAAATCAACCATTTCAACCTGACCCATCGCCTCCAGAAATCTTTCCCCCAAATCAAGCAAAGCAAACTGACAACCCTCACAGGAAGTCAAACTAACAATGGCAATTTTTGGTTTTTTTATTTCCAATTTTTCCATAACTTTTAAATACTTTTATTTTTATTTTCACATCAATAAGGCTATTGTAACATATTTTTTGGAAATAAAAAACAGGAATCTTTTCAGATTCCTGTCTGTCATATTTCTCCCTTGGCAATTTTTAATGACCGCGGAAAATAATGCATGTCTTCAAAATCAATTCCGTTATCACGGATCAATTTGCGTGTTTCGGAAAAAAGGCCTGAATGAAAATTTCCTCGCAACGTGTTTTCACTTTCTTTTTTTGAAGCTTTTTTCAAGACAAACCCATAATGCACAAGCACCACATCATGAGGCTGCAAGTCATCCGAAAATGACAAGACATTGCGCATAGTAATAATGTTTTCGCCATCTTCATACACACCATGGACACGATCACCTTCGATACTCTCAATGCGCATAACCACAAGCATATGAGCAAAAAGAACTTTGCGAGCATAAATCATTCCCCAATCCTTACCATGTTCATTCAAAATTTCTGCCCATATTTTTTCCGCATGATGCTGACCGGAAAAAAAATGTATGATAGAGATTCCATCCACTGTCAGCCCGGAAACTTCCTTGATATGAGCATACACATCATACAAGGCATCTAATAAGCAAGAATCAGCATGTTCGGCATATTTCTTCTTCCATGCATTCATGGATTCAGAAAAACGAGCAAAATCAATATCGGTTTTCATTTCAGAAAACTTCTTCAAAATCAATTTGGCTTCCCGTCCACCATTGGTGGGAGAATCGGGACAACTACACATAACCAGATGAAGTATTTCCAGTCCGTCTGAGGTTATGAATTCTTTTTTAGTTAACATAATTACGATCCCCCCTCTCTTTTAGTGATTTTTATCAAGCAAAGAAATAATTTCCATGGCTTCATCTTCTTCAAGTTTTTCCAAGATAATATTCTGTTGTGAAATAACAAAATCTCCGACAGCCAATTCTATCAGGGTTTTCAATTCTTGTCTATTGCCATCATGATTCTCAACAACAACAGAATTTTCTTTTATTTCAATGACTTTTTTTGGCAAAGTTAGACACATACTTGCTTCGCAAAGTCTAAAGTTTCAAGTCTAAAGCTAAAAGCAACCTAAACTTTATAAACATTGCAACATTATAAACCTTATAACTATCTAAATCCTTCCGGCACTGCCGAAACTTTGCATTTTTTGGATGATTGCAAGCTTGGCAGCCTCGCGGGCATCGCCCAAGACCTTGCGGATGTCAAAAGTCACGCTTGTGCCATTGTTGCAAGCGGTTTTCATGAGATTGTTCATAAAAGCAACACGGGTGGCTGTGTCGACATTGAAACAGCATATTCCGCGCTTGATGACTTCTTGAACGCGATCATTTTCCCAGTCAGAAGCGCCATGCAAAACCAAAGGCACACTCACCACTTTTCTGATTTCCTCTAGGCGGGCATAATCAGGCACACTGCGTTCTTTGAAAAATCCATGCGCGTTGCCGATGGCCACAGCCAAAGTGTCTATGCCTGTCTGCTCAACAAAAATTTTCGCTTCGGATGGCACTGTCATATATTTATCCCAAATAATGTCAGTCATGTCAGTCTCTCCGATGTATGGCACACTTCCCAACTCTCCTTGCACGGTGATGTTTTTGTCTTTGCAATATTCCACAACTTGCTTGGTCAACATGGTGTTGTCTTCAAGACTTTTGCGAGAACCGTCATACATGACAGAATTGAAACCGATGTTCACACAGCGCTGCACAGCCTCAATGCTTTTGCCATGATCCAAATGAATTCCCACTGGAACTTCCGGAGCATAAAATTCGGCAATGTTTTTCACAATATTATACAAAGCTCGTCCTCCTGCGTATTCCATACTTTTTTCCGTGATCTGGACAATGACAGGCGACCGTGTTTCCTTGGCTGCTTCCAGAATTGCCTGGGTCATTTCCAAATTGAGGGTGTTGAAAGCACCGACAGCATAACCGCCCTCCTGAGCTTTGAGCATAATTTCTTTGACTGATGTAACCATAAAATTTTAAATTCTAAGTTATAAATTTTAAATCAATTTCAAATGATTCAATTTTAAATTTAGTAATTTTAATTTGATTTAAAATTAAAAATTTAAAACTTAAAATTGATTTGCGTTTATTATTTCTGCGATTTTGATAAATTCATTGGGAATCAGACTCTCACGACCGACCAAGACTCCATCCATGCCTGCATCAGTGCAAACCTGTTTGGCACTGGCAGCTTTCACGCTTCCGCCATACAAAACTTTTATTTTTTCCGCCACGGTTATGCCATAGGCATCAGCAAAGATTCTTTTCAGCAAAATCTTGACCTGCATGATTTCGTCACTTTTGGGAATCACATCGCTGCCGACAGCCCAAACCGGTTCATAGGCCACCACGATCGAAGCCGCCTTGGCTGATGAAATGTCAGCAAAACCCTCCACGATTTGTTCCGCAATCACCTGCGATTCATTTCCGGCTTCCCTGTCTTCTTTTGTTTCGCCAACGCAATAAATCGGAACCAAACCATTTTTCAAAGCATTTTTTATTTTTGCATTCGCATCAACATTTGTTTCGCTAAAATATTTTCTTCTTTCACTGTGACCCACGATCACATATTGCGCTCCCAAATTTTTCAACATCGCAGCTGAAATTTCCCCAGTGTAAGATCCCCTGTCTTCCCAAAAAATGTTTTGTCCGCCAATGGCGACATTCTTGGTTTTGTTTTTTTTGACAAAATTTTCCACATGCACTGCGGGCGGACAAAGCACGACATCCAGATCGGAAATCTTTGACTTTTTCAATTCTTTTTTGAAGGATTCAAGATATTGGTCACGTTCAGCAATCGTTAGCAGGTTCATTTTAAGATTGCCGATGATTATTTTTTGCATAATATTTTTGTGATTCCTTCTTAAATTGCAGCAGCCTCATTTTTCTTGATGTTCAAATGTCTTTTCACAAACCAGACAACTCCAACAAACAAGATGGCGCCTATCACCAAATCAAATTTATGGAAATATACTCCCAAAGTGTCCCAATTGTCTCCCAATTTCAAGCCCAAATATCCCAAAGCATAGGTCCATGGCAAAGAACCCAAAAACGAATAGACCACGAATTTTGCAAAATTCATTTTGGCAATCCCGGCAGGAAGCGAAATGAATGTTCTCACGACAGGCAACAACCTTGAAAAAAACACTGCACCAGATCCATATTTAAGAAAAAAACGGTCAGCAATGTCCAGATCATGTTTGGTTATCAAGAAATATTTTCCATATTTTTCAATAAAAGTCCGACCGCCATAAACACCGACCCAATAGGCCAGCACGCTGCCGATGACACATCCGATCGCACCTGCCAATGCAATCCCCCAAAGAGTGAAACGCCCCTGAGAAACCAAAAAGCCGGCAAAGGGCATGATTATTTCAGATGGAAGAGGAATACACATGCTTTCAATCGCCATCATGATGGCCACTCCGGCATATCCAAACATGGAAATCCCTCCGATAATAAACACTGCCAAAACACCAATAATTTGCGTAATCATTTTTTTATCTTTACAGGTTAATGTTATTTATAGCTGCTTTCTTAAAAATTCGGCTGCCACTTCGGGTTGAAGAGTTGAGATTTCAATTCCAGTGTCCAATTCAAATCCTGCCCAATTCGCCGTATGCGGCAAAATTTCAATGTGCCAATGAAAATTTTTATAATCCTGACCATCGCAAGGCGCCGTGTGGATGTAAAAATTGTAAGGCGGATCATTCAAGGCTTTATAAACCGATCCAAGCGCTTTACTGAAAACTTCTGCCAGTGAAACTTTCTGCTCATCCGTGATGCGTTCAAAATATGGACTGTGGAATTTTGGCATCACATGCACTTCAAAGGCCGCTCTCGAAGCAAATGGGCAAAAGGCAATGAAATCATCATTTTCAAAAACGATTCTTTTCTTTTCCAAACTTTCATGTTCGATCACTGTGCAAAAAACACAATGCTTGTTGCTTTTGTGATATTTTTTTGCTCCATCCAATTCAAGTTGGATGTAGGGTGCAACCACAGGAATTGCCATCAATTGTGAATGTGGATGAGAAATCGATGCACCAGCTTCCTTGCCATGATTGTGAAAAATGGCGATATAATTCACATTTTTCTTGTTCATCAGATCAAGATATCTGTCCTGGTAAGCATCAAAAACTTCAGCAATTTCCATAACATCCATAATCGCCAATTGCCTGTAATGATCGCGCGTCACCACGATTTCATGATATCCCAAGCCGGCCATCGCCACATATGGTCCTTCGGAAACAGGATGCTCCAATTTTCCCTGGGAAAATGCCGGATATTTATTGGGAAAAACACGCAGCGTCCAATCTCCGTCAGCTTTGTGATAGATCAAAACATCTTTTTCTTGTCCTGAAGCGACAGGATCTTCAAAAAGACATTCGTGGATTCCTTTGTCATCTTTGATTCTTTCAAAATTCGCAAAATCATCCGGCCGCTTGGCACGACCAGTGGCAATCACCACCCAATCACCAGAAACAATGTCCTGCCTCAATTCAGAAGCTGGAATTATTTTTGATTCTTCCTCATCTTTATTTTTTTCCAAATTGTTAATTGAGATGTTCACAATTTTTATTTTTTTGTTTTTTTATTTTCTCCCGATTGCTGGTCACTATTTTTTGATGTTGTATTTTCCAGTGATCAAGCGCAATTTTGTTTTGAACAAATCTATCAGCACTTGGATGAATCCATTAGGGCCAGTAAGGCTTACTGTTGAACCTTCTTCATTGAGCCATCGCACGGGCATCTGTTTTATTTTGAATCCCAGAGCTTTTGCCAAAATTATAAGTTCAAAATCGAATCCGAATCTGTCAACAACCATTCTGCTGGCAACCGCATGGGCAGCCTCGCCTGTCAACATTTTGAAACCGCATTGCGTGTCTGGAAAACTCCAGAGTCCCAGCACGATTCTGATGAGCCAATTTCCGCCTTCGCCCATGAATTCACGATACTTTGGTTGATGCACTTGCACGAAAGCTCCTTGGATTTTTCTTGAACCCACGATGACGTCATTCCCAGCTTCCAACTCCGGCAAAAATTTTTCCACATGAGTGATCGAAGTTGATCCATCAGCATCCAAAAAGACAACATATTTTCCTTTGGTCTCAAGCAATCCTTGACGCACCACATATCCTTTGCCGTGGTTGACCTCATTATTTATCACACGCAAATTTTTGATCTGCTTGGCATAATTGCCAGCAACCTCAGCGGTATTGTCAGGCGAACCATCCACGACAATGATGACTTCGTATTCAAATTCCTTTGTTGATAAAAATTTTTCAATTTCCAACAAATTGCTTCCGATGCGTTCTTTTTCCTTATAGGCCGGGATAACCACCGACAAGTATGGTGTCTGCTCCATTGTTTTGATTTTATTCTATTGATTAAATTATCTTATCTAAAGTATAGCATATTATGGCAAAAAGACCACACTACGTCCAAAGATACAATGACCAAAAAATCTCAAATCTCAATTTCCAATGTCAAATAAAATCCAAAATCTCAAATCCTAAAAATTTTTTAGACATTTTGGCTTGAGTCATTTATTGGAAATTTGGATTTTGTCATTTGGATTTTAGTTTGATGTTTGTTTCTTGTATCTTGTTGTTTAAAGAATTTGATTGTCCAGCCAGCTTTGCAAAATGATCCGGGCCGCTTCTTGATCATCAAGATTGGCGATGTTTGTGCCGCCTCGCATCTTGATGTTTTCCTGGGCCATCTTGGTCGTGAACATCTCTTCTTGGAATTCAATCCTGATTCCAGTTTCTTTTTCAAGCATTTTGGCAAAATCCAATTTCTCCTGGACGCTTTGCTGGTCTTTGTCGTGCTTGGTCATGCCAAGAACGATCGTTTTGACATTCTCACACGCAACAATTTCTTTTAAGTTACTGCGAAAGTCTTTGTCATTTTTGAGCGTATCAAAAGCAAAGGCCATTTTGGTCTCCTCATCAGCAATGGCCAATCCAATCTTGCTTTGACCATAATCTATACCCAAAATTGTGCTTATTTGAGCCATATTTTTCATTTTCATGCTTATTTTGCTTGACATTTTCATTATATCATGCTAATATTATTAAAACAAAAAGCAGTAAAAATCCAATAACAAGCGGAGGTAGCACCAATGGAACCAATGGTTATCCTAGGTCTCGTCATCGTTGTGTATGGTTTTTACATTTCTCATAAGGATGACGACTTGTTCTGCATCCGAATGCTTAAAAAAGTAATGCGATTCAATTCACCCAAGGTGGAAAAGATTCTAGCAAAAGAATCCAAACCGCCTATTGGTAGAGTTGTGAAAAGCAGCGAGAGTATTTCCTACGTGCAGGTCGGACATCAACAAGTACGACTATACCACTAAGAAGCTATGCGCTGCGTCATCAATTGTGCACATTTCGTCAAAGACGATTTTGTGCACTTTTTTTATTGTGTCAAAACTTCAACTCCATTTTTTGTTATCAAAATAGTATTTTCATAATGGGCGGAAAGTTTTCGGTCGGCTGTTAAAAACACCCAACCATCTGGTCCGATAGAATTGAGATGTGTGCCGACATTCACCATGGGCTCCAATGCCAAAGTCATTCCTTCCTGCAAAACCAGATCCCTGAAACCTTTTTCAAAATAGTTGGGAACTTGCGGATCTTCGTGAAGATTCCTGCCGATGCCATGACCGACCAAATTTTTCACCACTGAAAAACCAGCTGATTCGATTGTTTGCTGGGCAGCCTTGGAATAGTCGCTGAGTTTTGCTCCGGCTTTCAGATTCTTGATGCCTTTCCAAAATGATTTTTCTGTGATTTCAATCAGTTTTTGAGCTTCATTGCTGATTTTTCCCACAGCGAATGTGCGTGCCATGTCAGAATAGAATCCTTCGATTTCGATGCCCAAATCAACTTTGAAAATATCCCCTTCTTCCAAAATCCTGTCGTCACTGGGAATGCCATGCACGATTTCATCATTGATTGACGCGCAGATTGTGGCTGGAAACGGATTGCTGCGGTCTCCATATCCCTTGAAAGCTGGCGTGCCTCCAGAGCGCAAAATCAGCTCTTCAGCGAGCTTGTCGATCTGCATCGTGCTCACACCCGGACACACTTCGGCTTCAATTTCACGCATAACTTCAGCCAAAGCTTTGCCAGCCCGACGCATGATATTCAACTCAAATTCACTTTTTATATGTATAGACATATTTTATCAATAATAAAGATACAAGAAGCAAATATCAAACTAAAATCCAAATGACAAAATCCAAATTTCCAATAAATGACTCAAGCCAAAATGTCTAAAAAATTTTTAGGATTTGAGATTTTGGATTTTATTATCAAACGTAGCGAGTGTAATAAAAAATTTTTTATTACCGAGCAAGTGCAGATAATATGGTAACCCATATTTGACATTGGAAATTGGGATTTGAGATTTTTTGGTTATTGTTTTTTGTTTCCTGATTATTCTAATTCACTAACTATATCTCCAAAAACTTCTTCCACTCCCCTGTTTCCATCAACTTCAATCAGCATTCCTTTGTGGCGATAATGTTCAATGACTGGAATGGTGATTTCATAGAAAGTGTCCAATCTTTTTTTGATTCCGTCTGGCGTGTCATCATTTCTTTGCATGATCGGTCCTCCGCATGTCGGACAAGGCTCTTCAGTGTTGTGGATATGTTTGCCAAGAACGAAATGGCGATAACAAACAGTGCATGCATAACGTTTGGTGATGCGCCTGACTGATTCGTCATAAGGCAAAGTGATGTATATGGCCTTATCTATTGGACGATTCATTTCTTGGAGCATCTTCTCCACTGGAACAATCTGACCAGATGTGCGTGGTGCGCTGTCCAGCAAGACGCCCCTTTCCGGGGAAACTTTTTCCAAACGATCTTCAAGAACTTCCAAAGTGATGTCATCCGGAATCATTTCTTTTTGATCCAAAATTTCCTTAACATTTCTTCCGAGATCAGATTCTTCCCTGGAAATTTCCCTGAAAATAAGACCGGTTTCAATATGCGCCAAGTTGTATTTTTCACAGAGCAAATCAGCTTGTGTTCCCTTCCCGCTTCCCTGCGGACCAAAGATAATAATATTCATGTTTTAGCTTTTTAGGCTTTAGCTTCTTAGCTTCTTAGCTTCTTGAAAAACTCATTCAAATTCCTGAAAAGCTAATTGCCTAAAAAGCTATGAAGCTGTTAATTAGAATCCTTCGTAATCTCTCATGACAAGTTGTCCTTCGATTTGTTTGATTGTTTCAATCACAACTGAAACAACAATAAGAATACTGGTGCCGCCAATCTTGAGAGACTGGATGTTTGTCATCCCTTGAATGACAAATGGCAGCACAGCAATGGTTCCCAAGAAAATTGATCCGGTAAGTGTGATCCTATTCATGATCTTGTACAAAAAGTCGGCAGTTGTTTTTCCGGGTCTTATCCCTGGAATGTAGCCTCCTTGTTTTTGAAGATTTTCCGCAATTTTGACAGGATCAAAAACGACTGCGGTATAGAAATATGTGAACATGACAATCAAAATAAAATACAGACTGCTGTAAAAAACTTGGTTTTGGAAAAGGGTGTTCACGAATGCGGCCGCATGCGCAACCGCAGGATTTGAGGCTTTCATGAGGAAAGTAGCAATCATTCCAGGAAAAAGCATGATTGACATAGCGAAAATAATTGGAATAACTCCAGCTTGGTTGACTCGCAACGGCAAATGCGTTGTTGAACCGCCATAAGTCTTGTCGCCCCTCACTCTCTTGGCATATGAAACCGGAATGTTTCTTTGTCCTTCAGTCACCAACACAACACCGGCAATAGTGATCAGTGTGACAGCCAAAAGCGCAATGTATGTAAAAATCTGGGTTGAATCCAAAGTCAAAAGAAGTTTGGAAATTCCGGAAGGAAGTCCGCTGACAATACCGGCAAAAATGATCAGGGACACGCCATTGCCTATGCCTTTTTCTGTGATAAGCTCGCCCAACCACATCAAAAATATAGTTCCAGCTGTGGCTATGATCACAATAACTGCAATATCAAAAGGTGCCGAGACTGACAAAACCCCTTGTGAACGCAACAAGGTGATCAAACTGAAAGTCTGCAGAACTGCCAATGGCACAGTGAGCCATCTTGTCCACATGTTGAATTTTTGTCTTCCAGCTTCACCTTCCTCTTTATAGAGCTGCTCCACTCGCGGCACGATCATGGTCAAAAGCTGCATGATGATTGATGCGGTGATATATGGTCCGACGCCCAACATGACAATCGAAATGTTCGTCAATCCTCCGCCAGAAAAAACATTCAACATGCCCAAAAATTGATTGCCCTCAAAAAGACGTCTCAATTGTTCGATATTCACACCTGGAACCGGCACATTGGCAGCAATCCTGAAAACAACAAGAATCCCCAAAATGAAGAGGATCTTGTTGCGCAGTTCTGGTATTTTGAAGATTTGTGTTATTTTTTCAAGCATTTCAAATAGCTTCTCAGCTTCTTAGCCTTTCAGCTTCTTAGCTTTAAAGATAGCATTAGTTTTTTTAATTTCCTAAGAAGCTAACAAGCTAATGCCTCAGAAGCTACTCTAGGATTTTTCCACCTGCTTTGATTATAGCATCTTTGGCAGTTTGTGAAAGAAGTATTTCTGCTGAAATAGTAAGTTTTTTGGCAATTGTTCCGCTGGCAAGAATCTTTAGACCGTTTTTAACGTCAGCCTTGTCCACAATTTTTGCTCCAAGCAAAGTTTCAACCGAAATGATGTCATTGTCTTTGAAAGCTTTTTCCAAAGTTTCCAATTTTATCACAGTTTTCTTGGCATTAAGAGATTTGAAACCTCGCACTTTTTTCAAGCGTTCAACAAGTGAAGATCGTCCACCTTCAAACAACGGATCGATTGATGCTCCAGAGCGAGCTTTCTGACCTTTGTTTCCACGACCAGAATAAGTTCCGCGCTTTCCGCCACGACCAACTGTTTTTTTGTCCTTGCGTTTTTTTACTTTAAGTTGATGAATTTGCATAAATTTAACTTATAACTTATAACTAACCACTTATAACGAATTTTTACGTATTTCTGTTGTTTGTTATTTGTTATTGGTAATTAGTTAGTCGCTGCTACTTCCTTGGCTGGCTCAACAACTTCCTTGATACGAGGTGCTTTCAAAGCTTTCAAAGCTTCAATTGTCACACGTGCCACATTAAGTTTGTTTGATGTCCCCAAAGATTTTGAAACGATGTCTCGAATACCAGCCAAGTCAACAACTGCGCGTACAGCTCCTCCAGCAATAACTCCGCGTCCTTTTGAAGCAGGTTTCAATAAAACCTTAGCGCTTCCAAGTTTCATACTGATGTCGTGGGCGATAGTGTTGTCAGACAATTTCACAGTGATCATCGATTTTTTGGCATCATTGTAAGCTTTGCCAATAGCATCAGAAACATCAGACCCTTTGGAAACTCCGACTCCAACTCTTCCTTTGCGGTCACCAATAACCAATGTTGCGCGGAAACGAAATCTTCGTCCTCCTTTTACCACGCGGGTAACGCGAGCCAAGTCCAAAAGTTTTTGTTCAAACTCTGGTTTTTCTCTTCGTTGCTGTTTTTTTCCTGGTCTCTTATTCATAATTATCATTAATCATGGAACATGGAGCATGGAACAAAAATTCCAATCTGCCACACAATGTTCTATGTTTTATGCTCTATGTTATGTGTTATTTAAAACTGCAATCCACCTTCTCTGGCACCCTCAGCCAAAGCCTTAACTTTTCCATGATATCTATATCCGGCTCTATCATAGGTAGCTGTGGTTATTTTAGCTGCAATGCATTTCTCAGCAAGCAACTTTCCCACTTCCTTGGAGCCTTCAACTGTGTTTTTGGCATTTTTAATCTCAGTAAGATTGGCGCTTGCAAGAGTTTTTCCTGCCACGTCATCAATTGCCTGGACATAAATTCCACGCAAACTCTTGAAAACAGCCAAACGTGGTTTTTCTTGAGTTCCAGAAATTTTTGCTCGAACTCTGCGCTTTCGCTGCAGTCGTCCACTATTGCTACTTATTTTTTTCATAATTTATAATGAATCATGGAACATGGAGCATGGAACATATTTTTTATTATCTTGCTCTATGCTTTATGCTCTATGTTATGTGATTTACTTGGATGATTTCTTTCCTTCTTTTCTACGTACATGTTCTCCGACATATTTAAATCCTTTTCCCTTATACGGTTCGACTGGCTTAAGAGCTCTAATATTGGCAGAAAACTGTCCGACTGCATGCTTGTCTATTCCACTTACTGTCATGGTGTTACCTTCAATGACAACATCCAATCCAGCAGGCACTTCAACAATAACGGGATGTGAAAATCCGAGTGCAAGAGTAATGGTCTTTCCTGCGATAGCCATACGAAAACCAACTCCATTGAGTTCGAGTTGTTTTTTGAAACCACTCACCACTCCTTCAATCATATTTTCAATTCTACGAGCAGTTGTTCCCCAAATAGCTGGGACATGTTTTCCCTTGCTTTCCTTTTCAACTGTGAATTCATTTTCCCCAAATTTAATCGAAACATCAACATGATGTTCAAATGTCATTTCACCCTTTGGTCCTTTTACGGTAACAATGTTTTTGTCAGTTGTTACAGTTACACCCGCTGGGATAGCTACTGGTTTTTTTCCAATTCTACTCATACTATTTTATCGTTCTAATTGTTATAATTGTTCTATGCGTTCTAGTTGTTTTTTCAATTACAACAGTTACAACATTTAGAACACTAGCACATCTATTACCAAACTTCGCAAATTATTTCTCCACCAAGTCCCATTTTTCTTGCCTTATCACCAGTCATCATACCCTTAGATGTTGACACGATCGAAATTCCATATCCATTCTTCACGCGTTTGATGTCAGTCTTTTTAACATAGATTCTCTGACCTTGGCGACTTACGCGTTTGATTTCTCGAATTGCAGGATTTTTTTCAGTATTTGAAACAACATCATACTTCAAAACAATCTTAAGTATCGGGAATGATTCACCCATTTCTTTCTTAACTGATTCGATAAAATTTCTTTGCTCTAAAATTTTAGCGATAGACAGCTTTAGCTTCGAAAAAGGCACTGACACCTCGCGGTGTTTTACCATTTGCGCATTTCGAATTCTTGTAAGCATGTCTGCTATTGGATCTAACATATACGAATTTCTTATACTAATTATTTTCTAATTACAATACAACTTTTTATAAAAATAAATTCTGTCGGAATCAATTTTGATTTACCAACTGCTCTTGGTTACTCCCGGCAATTCTCCCTTACTTGCCAACTCCCGGAAACAAATCCTGCAGATATCGTAGGCGCGAAGGTATCCATGCTTTCGACCACATCGCCAACAGCGGCGCACAATGCGGGTTGAAAACTTGGGTTTCTTCTCTGCTCTAGCTTCTGTAGATGTTTTTGCCATAATTTATCGTGAAACGTGGGGCGCGTAGCGTGGAGCGTTTGCATTCCTACGTTATGCGTTTTACGTTATGCGTTTTACCCTTTTACTTATTCGCTTTTTAGCGGAAATCCTAATAATTTAAATAATTCCAGTCCTTCTTTTTGAGAATGCGCATTGGTTGAAACCGTGATCTGCATTCCAAAGGCATGTCGCACTTTTTCAGGAGATATTTCAGGAAAAATCAGATGCTCTTTGATACCGATGTTCAAATTTCCTCCCATATCAACAGCTTTACGGTTAATTCCTTGGAAATCCCTTGTTCGTGGAAGTGTTGCACCAACAACCCTGTCAATGAACTGCCACATGCGAACTCCTCGCAAAGTAACTTTCACACCGATTTCCATTCCTTCGCGAATCTTGAATCCAGAAATAGCTTTTTTGGCTTTGGTTTTTACTGGTTTTTGTCCAGTAATTGCAGTCAAGGCGCTCACGATTTCTTCAATCTTGTCATTTTCTTTGACAATTTTTCCAATTCCGACATTAACCACAACCTTCTGGATGCGAGGCACTGCCATGACGCTTTTGTAGCTGAATTTTTTCATCATCTCAGCTGCCGCCACCTTGGTATATTTCTCTTTTGCTGGAGTTATATTCATACGATTCGCTCTTAAAACAAATAAAATAATATTAATCTATATTTCTAAATTTATAATTCTTTACCACATTTCTTACAAAGTCTGACTTTTTTGTCACCAACCTTGGAATATGATACGCGAGTTGCTTTGGCACACGCCGGGCAAATGATCATAGCATTTGAAGCATCAAACGGGGCAGCGATTTCCACGCGTTGTCCGCGTTGTCCTTCTCTGCGAGCCTTTTGGTGTTTCTTCACAATATTCATTTTTTCCACCACTATCTTTCCCTCGCTAGGCACAGTTCTAAGAACCTTTCCTTGCTTACCTTTATCTTTGCCTGCTATTTTTTTTACGAGGTCTCCTTTTTTAATTCTCATATATTTTAGTCAAAAGTCTTTCAAGTCTTTCAAGTCTTTCAAGCCAATGCATTTCTGCTTTATGGACTTTATGGACTTTCGACTTTATGGACTGCAATTATTATAATACTTCAGGTGCCAATGATACGATTTTTGCAAATCCCTTCTCTCTAAGCTCTCTGGCAATCGGTCCGAAAATTCGAGTTCCCTTTGGCTCCTTGTCATTCAAAACCACAGCAGCATTCTCATCAAAACGGATATAAGAACCGTCTTTGCGACGAATAGCTTTTTTTGTTCTAACCACAACTGCGCGAATCTTATCACCTTTCTTTACCAATCCTCGCGGTTCAGCTGATTTTACTGAGCAAACAATAATATCACCAACAGAAGCATAGCGTCTGCGAGATCCACCGAGAACTTTGAAGCACTCAATGATTTTTGCGCCTGAATTATCGGCTGCTCTTAACTTTGTTTCTGCTTGAATCATATATTTTAGTCAAAAGTCTATCAAGTCTATCAAGTCTATCAAGCTAATGCATTTCTGCTTTATGGACTTTATGGACTTTCGACTTTATGGACTGCTATTATTTATGCTATTACTGTGTGACTTTTGTCTTTGCTGATAGGTCGGCATTGGATAAATTCAACCTTGTCACCTTTCTTGAATTTATTTTCCGCATCATGAACCTTGTATTTCTTGGTTGAGCGGTATTTTTTCAAATATTTCGGATGAGTTTTCAATGATTCAACGGCCACAACGATTGTTTTGTCCATCTTATCACTAACAACAACACCTTTCTTCTTTGCTAAATTTTTGATTATGTTTGCCATATGTATATTAATGCCCTTTCTAAAAATAATTATTTTTGCTCGATGCGCTGATTCAATATGGTCAGTGCTCTTGCAATATCAGTCTTCAAAACTCGATACTGCCGGTGATTTTTCACTTGTCTGGCAGCTATGTCAAATCTGAGCTTGACCGCCTGAGTTTGTTTCTCAGCAATCAGCTTTTTCAACTGCTCATTATTCATATCCTTAATTTCCTGAATTTTCATAGGAGTATCGTTTTTTCAACTAAATTATTATCGAGCGTAACGGGTGAAATGATTCGCCAGCAGGTGAACATTTCCGAGTGAGCGACGATATCAAAAATCTTTATTTTTCCTTAACCACAAACTTCGTTTTAACATTAAGCTTATGTGAGGCCAAGCGCATTGCTTCTTTGGCAATTGCTTCAGTGATGCCATCCATTTCAAACAAAACTCTTCCTTGCTTGGTCTTTGCCACGAAATGGTCAACACTTCCTTTTCCTTTACCCATAGGTGTTTCATCACCTTTTTTGGTCATAGGTTTGTCAGGAAAAATTCTGATCCAAATCTTACCACCACGCTTGACATATCTTGTCATTGCGCGACGTGCAGCTTCAATCTGACGAGCAGAAATAAGTCCGGATGTCATGGCTTTCAAACCATAGGTTCCAAAACTAACCGTATTGCCCTTAGTTGCAACTCCACGGATCTCTCCGCCTCGGTGAATCTTTCTGTGTTTAACTTTTTTCGGCATCAACATATGCGTATCTTTTAATTCAAAATGTAAACTTCGATTTGTTTATTATTATCGAGCGAGTGATGATAACAAGCTCTGCTTACTATTGTTTGTCAAACACTTCTCCCTTATAGAGCCAAGTCTTGACTCCGATTGCTCCATAAGTTGTAAACGCGGTTGCTTTGGCAAAATCAATATCAGCGCGAAGTGTGTGCAAAGGAACTGTTCCTCTGGAAAGCCACTCTCTGCGAGACATCTCTGCTCCACCCAAACGTCCAGAAACTTCAATTTTCACTCCTTTGATATTCTTGTTCTTTTCGACTTGATCCAACATTGATTTCAGAATTCTGCGGAATGGAACACGTTTTTCCAGCTGTTCAGCCACATTTTGAGCAACCAAGGAAGCATTTTCCTCAAATTGTCTGACTTCCTGCGCTTCAATCTTGATATCGATCTTCTTTCCTGCAAAAAACTTTTTCTTGATAACCACAACCATATCACCAATCCCTGTGCCGCCTCTTCCGATCAGAACTCCTGGACGAGATGTTTTGATGATCAATTTCAAAATGTTTGCGCTTCGTTCAATTTCCACATCAGCAATTGCTGCAGATTTCCATTTCTTCATGACGAAATCACGAACCTGAACATCTTCCTTGAGTTTTTTAGTATAATCCTTACCTGCAAACCAGCGTGATTTCCAAGTTGTAGTGATTCCTAGGCGCAGCCCTGTTGGATTGACTTTATGTCCCATAATTTTATAAATCTCTAATTAACTGTATTTTTTAGCTTTTATTATTTCTAATATCCTATGCTCCTGATTTTCTTTGGAAAACTTTTTTCAAAAATCCACTGTCTTGACCCTTCTTTATTGTCTCTTTTTTTGCAGCCACTTTTTTGACAGATGTTTTTTCAGAAACTATTTCTTCTTCTTTTTCCTCTTTTTCGAATTCAGCCAAATGTTCCTTCATCATTTTTTCACGAGCAGCTTCCCTGTCAGCTCTTTCTTTTTCCAATTCTTTCTTTGATTTCCTGTTTTTTCCTTCAACTTTTTCTTCGAGTTCCAATTTGATATGAGAAGTTCTTTTCAAAATCAATGTTGCACGTCCTTGTGCTCTTGGAAGCCATCTTTTCAGTTTAGCTCCTTCACCCACCAAAATGCTGCTCACGAACAAATTGTCCGCATCCAAACCGAAATTGTTTTCAGCATTAGCAATGGCGCTTTTTAATAATTTTTCAAGTGGCTCGCTTGTTTTCTTCACAACATGCTGAAGTTGCACAAGAGCGGCACTGGCATTCATCCCAACAATACTGTCTGTTACCAAACGGACTTTTCGTGGAGATGTTCTTAAATTGTTGAGTGATGCTATAACTTTCATAAATGTTAGTCAAAAGTCTTTCAAGTCTTTCAAGTCTTTCAAGTCAATGCATTTCTGCTTTATAGACCTTATGAACTTTATAACTTTATGGACTGGATATTACTTATTTTTTCTTTGCCGGGGTATCATTTTTTGCAGCCTTCATAGCATCTTGCTGCTTTTGTTTTGCAGCTTGTTCCATTTCTTTCTGCATCTTACCTCCATGTCTGTTGAATTTGCGAGTTGGAGCAAATTCTCCAAATCTGTGTCCAACCATTTCTTCAGTTACATACACAGCGGTGTGCTCTCTTCCATTGTGAACTCCGAATGTAAAACCGATCATTTCAGGTGCGATTGTGCAAGCTCTGGACCAAGTCTTGATTGTTCCTTCGCCAGGCTTAGCATTGATAACTTTTTTCATCACACGTGGGTCCACATACAACCCTTTCTTTAAACTTCTTGACATAATTTTAATTGAGTAGTTGATTAGCTAATTGATGTTCAACCAATTAACCATTTTAACTATTTCTTAATCCTTCGTTTTACAATAAATTTATCACTATATCTGTTCTTCTTTCTTGTTTTCTTTCCAAGTGCTGGTTTTCCCCAAGGAGTTTTCGGATATTTCAAACCGATTCCTTGTCGTCCTTCTCCTCCTCCATGTGGATGATCAACAGGATTCATGGCTGATCCGCGAACTTCCGGTCTCTTTCCCTTCCATCTGTTTCTTCCAGCCTTTCCGAGTTTTTCTGCACTATGTTCAAAATTGCTAACTCTTCCGATTGTGGCATAGCATTCTTTGCTTACCAATCTGATCTCACCTGATGACATCTTAAGTTGTGCCATTTTGTCATCGATAGCCATCAATGTTGCTCCGCTTCCGGCGCTGCGAGTGATCTGTCCACCTTTTCCAGCAATCAATTCGATGTTTGAAACAACTGTTCCTGATGGAATGTTTTTAAGAACTGTGCGGTTTCCTTTTTTGATCGGCGCATCAACTCCTGTCATAATTTCCATCCCGGCTTTCATACCTTCAGTCGCAAGCACATATTTTTTGTCCCCATCAATATATGAAATAAGACAGATAAGGGCGCTTCTGTTTGGATCCTTTTCCACAGAAACGATACGTCCAAGGACACCAAATTTCTGTTGCTTGAAATCAACCAAGCGATATCGACGCTTGTGACCTCCACCTTGATGACGAGTTGAGATTTTTCCATGAGATCTTCCTGCTTTCTGTGTCATTGGTGCAAGCAAGGATTTTTCAGGTTTTTTGTCTGTCAAATTGTCAGGTTTAACAATAGACATGTTTCGCCTTCCTGCTGTATTTTTCTTGTATACTTTAATTGCCATAATATTTTTTAGGTTTTAGCTTTTTAGCCTTTAGCTTTTCAGGAAAAACCTGAGAAGCTTAGAAGCTAATGCCTGAACAGCTATTTATGCTCCTTGGAATAATTCGATCTTATCTCCTTGTTTCAATGTCACGGTTGCTTTTTTGAATCCTGATTTCGTTCCTTCATGGCGTCCATAAGCCTTTTTCTTTGGCTGAATGTTCACAACAGTGATTTTTTCAACTTTTACAGCATATATACCTTCGATGGCTAGTTTCACCTGTTTTTTGGTGGCACTGTTGATAACTTTGAAAGTATATTTATTGTGAGCCATCGCAGCATGAGTCTTTTCAGTAATCCAGGGTTCCACAAGAATCTTATATGCGATCCCGGAATTCTGCGCAGCCACAACTGGCTTAGCTTCCGCCTTCTTGGCAACTTTTTTTGCTGCCACCTTTGGCTTATCAACTATTTCTTTTTTCTCTTCAATTGCTGCCATATGCTTTTCACTTAATTCAAAATTTAAATTTCAATATTCAAAATTATTTTGCGAATTTTTCTTCCAAAAATGCGATTGATGTCTTGCTCAAAAGCAAATATTTGTTGTTCAACAGATCCATCACATTCAAATCTTTTGTCTCAATATTGCTGATGTTTTTAAGGTTTCTGCTGATCACGGATGTTTTCTTTTCTTGTTCAGACAAGGAAACCAAAACTTTTCCAGTAAGTTTTAGGTTTTTGATCACAGCAGCAAATTCCTTGGTCTTTGATTTCTCAACAAGCAATGAATCAAGCGCTACCAATGTTCCCTGACGAAGCTTTTCACTGATCGCAATCACGACAGCCTTTTGCTTCATTTTTTTGTTCAAATCTCTCTTGAAATTTCTTTCATTAGTAGGACCAAAAGCGACACCTCCGCCTTTCATCACAGGATTTCTTTTCTGTCCTTGTCTGGCTGATCCAGTTCCCTTTTGTTTGAAAGGTTTCTTTCCTGATCCGGCAACCTCACTTTTATCCTTGGTGTGAGCAATCGGATTTCTTTGATTTCCAGCAATAACCATAAAAACCTGATGCAAGAGCTCGTCATTTGCTTTGGCAGCAAAAACAGCATCTGATACGGTCAAGTCTTCTATTTTTTTTCCTTCTTGATTGTGAACAGCAATTGTAGCCATAATGTTTCAAATATCTAATTTCTAATTTCTAATGCCCAATCTCTAAAAAAATTTAAATTATCCTCTCACTTCAACAATTCTACCAACAACTCCCGGTACAGCTCCCAACACTCCCATAATATTCTTTTCACTGTCGATATATACAACTTTGATTCCCTTGGTTGTTGATCTCTTGCCTCCCATGCGTCCAGCCATTCTTTTTCCTTTGATGACATGCTGTGGTTGCTGAGCACCAATTGAACCAGGAGCTCTGTGGTCATGCTTGTGTCCATGAGTCGCAGGAGAACCTTTGAATCCATGGCGCTTCACAACTCCTTGGAATCCTTTTCCTTTGGTTATTCCACTGATTTGTACTTCATCGCCCAATTGGAAACTTTCAATTGTAAGTTTGTCGCCAACTGTCACAGTTGCAGCTTCTTCTAAACGGAATTCCTTGCGGTGAGTGACATTCTTTGTTTTGGCAAGCTCCAATTGAACTGCATCATAACCATTCTTTTCCTGTGTGCGAACAACAGAAACAGTGTTCTCAGGACATTCAATCAATGTCACATTCAAAGCACCCTGCAACTTGTCGTACAGTGTTGTCATTCCGATTTTTTTTCCTAAAATGTATTTCATATATGTGTAAATATTCGTTGATTTCGCTTTTTGCTTAAAAAAAATCTGGCGTTCAGCCAGCATAATCCAGGAAAATTCCTGATTCAGCTAGTTGAGTATCCCGAATATTCAGGACTTTAACTAGAATTTTTTCTTTTTTCTAACTTATCTATATTAAACCACTTCTCAAAATAATGCAAGACCTTTTACATCTTTATTTCCACATCAACTCCAGCTGGCAAATCAAGACTGGTGAGGTTCTCAATTGTCTTGGCGGTTGGATCCCAGATATCAATCAGGCGTTTGTGAATTCGCATTTCGTACTGGTCTCTTGCATCCTTATATACGAAAGTCGATTTATTCACAGTAACCTTATGGATTTCTGTTGGAAGCGGTACAGGTCCAGTGAATTTTGATCCGCTACGTTCAACAGTTTCCACTATTTTACGTGCAGATTGATCAATCACTTTGCTGTCATAAGCTTTGATCTTGATCCTTATTCTTGTAGCTTGTTCGTTTTCTGTTTTTTTCGCAGCCATCTGAGTCTTTTAAATAAACGATTAAAATTATTGTTCAGGTTAACAGTCGCAAGCATGAGATGAATCTCATGCCTGCTCAATTATCTGAAAACTATTTGATGATTTTTGTTGTAACACCAGCTCCGACAGTCTTGCCACCTTCGCGGATAGCGAAGCGCATTCCTTCTGCCATAGCTACAGGAGCAATCAATTTGATAACCAAGTTGATTGTATCTCCAGGCATAACCATTTCAGTTCCTTCTGGAAGGATAACTTCTCCAGTCACATCGGTTGTACGGATGTAGAATTGAGGTTTGTATCCTTTGAAGAATGGAGTGTGACGTCCGCCTTCTTCCTTGGTCAAAATGTAAATCTCACCTTCAAATTCAGTATGAGGAGTGATTGAACCTGGTTTAGCCAAAACTTGTCCGCGTTCAACATCTTCCTTTTTGATTCCACGAATCAAAAGTCCGGCGTTGTCTCCAGCCATACCACTGCTCAATGATTTGTTGAACATTTCGATTCCAGTCACAACTGTTTTTGCAGTTGGGCGAAGACCAACGATTTCAACTTCTTCATTGATGTTGATTTGTCCTGATTCGATTCTTCCTGTTACCACTGTTCCGCGACCTTCAATTGAGAAGATGTCTTCGATAGGCATAAGGAAAGGTTTGTCAGTTTCACGCACAGGTTCCGGGATTTGTGCATCCAAAGCGTCCATCAAGTCATAGATTGGTTTCAGAGCAGCGTCATCAGCAGATGCAGCTTCAAGAGCCTTGGTGGCTGATCCACGGATAACAGCAGCGTTGTCACCATCAAATTCATATTTTGAAAGAAGTTCACGAACTTCAGCTTCAACCAAATCAACAAGTTCAGCATCATCAACTGCATCAACCTTGTTAATGAAAACAACGATTGCAGGCACACCGATCTGGCGAGCAAGCAAAATGTGTTCGCGAGTCTGTGGCATAGGACCATCAGTAGCAGAAACAACCAAGATTGCTCCATCCATCTGAGCAGCACCAGTGATCATGTTCTTGATGTAGTCAGCATGACCTGGACAATCAACATGAGCGTAGTGACGAGTATCAGTTTCATATTCACAATGAGAAGTAGCAATGGTAATTCCGCGTTCTCTTTCTTCTGGAGCGTTGTCGATTTCACCAACTCCTCTTTCTTTTGCAAATCCTTTCTTGGATTGTCCGTGCAAAATAGCCGCGGTCAAAGTTGTTTTGCCGTGGTCAACGTGTCCGATTGTTCCAACATTTACATGTGGTTTTGTTCGCTCAAATGTTCCTACTGCCATAGTGTTTTTTTCGCATTTCTCTTCAAGCTTTTTGCCCAAGAGTGCGATTGTTTAGGATAATTATTTATTTATCTTAACATGAATTTACTTCAATGAGCAAATTCAAAAATTCCTTATGTGGAAATTAGATACTTAATTATTTTACACGAATGAGAATATATGTCAAGGGTCAAAAATCAATCTTTAACATTTTATTATTAATATGCGGTTTTTAAGGATATTTTGGCTTAAACAATGGATGTTGCCCTATAAATATCCAAATGCAAAAACAGCCCTTTTCAAGGCTGTTTTAGAAAGTGTGTTTTTTTTCAAGACTGATGCGACAAAGAAAGGTTTTCCAACTTGACGACACGTTTTTCCAATCTTTCAAATTCTTCAGCATCAACTTTTCGTTTCAGCTCAAATTTCACCTCCACCATGTCGTCTTGAAGCCTGTCTATCTTTGTTTCAACAAGATCAAGCCTGTTATCTATACCATCAAGCCTAACATCAATGCCATCAAATCGAGCATTAACATTTTCAAATTTGATTTCCATAACTTCCGCAAGTGTTTCGATCTTTCCGTCCATTTTTTCCAAAATGGCCCCGATCTCATTTACTGTGAAAGTTTTTTCTGTTGTTGTTTGTGATGCGTTTTTCATGTTCGTATTTTATAACTATAAATTGAGGCGGTCAAATCATTTCAGATAAGTTTTTGCTTCCTCTATTGTAGCAATGAAATTTGCAACATGATCTTTGAATATCAGTGTCCTATTGGTGACATTTTCACCTTTTTGATTTTTGTAGGAGTCAGTGATGGTCAGATAGTTGCTGCCATTACTGGCTTTTTTCACATCAAAAAAATAGTTTTTACTCCCGGCACGAAGCATTTTGGAGAATACGCTCTCTCTTGAATTGTTTTCCATGTGTTTTTGTCTTTTGTCTTGCCAAATCCTGTCACTGACAGAAAATTTAACAAGGATTTTAATTTTTATATTGTTTGCTGAGCGTGGCCATCGCTCGCAGTGTCATCTTATCACTGATTCAATATCACTGCAAGTATCAACGGCTGTGGATAACTTTATTCCCCAACAAGTCAAAAAAGCAATCTGGATCAAGATTGCTTTTTTGAAATTTGCCAATATTAAATAATGAAAGTTATAGTAGCTTATTCGTGATGTCATCTTCATTCAGCAAGCCTTTTTGTCCGCCATATTCCATCACACAGCTACTACTGTTGGCATTGCCCCATTTCAAGGATTCAAACAAATTTTTCCCTTTGAGGTGGGCTGCAAAAAAGCCGCTAGTGAAGGCGTCGCCAGCGCCGGTGCTGTCGACAGCCTTGAGCATTTTGGCATCAACATGCACGACATCGATTCCATCATAGGCCCAAGAACCCCTGGCGCCATCAGTGATCACCACAATTTTCGCACCAAGATTGTGAAGTTGCTTGAGAAGAAATTCTTCTTCTTCCAGCAATTCCTGCAGAATTTCCCGTTGGAATCCATTCACAATCTCCATGGCCTCATCTTTGTTCAGAAAAAGCATCTCACATTTTGAAATCGCATAAATCACTTCTACGGGACCCGTTTTGATATTTTTTTGTCCTGGATTAAAAGCAAGACGAATTTTTTTCTCTTTAGCTATGGACAATATTTCTTTCAAATGTTTTTGCCAATCCCCATTGAGCGAGCTTATGAAGATCCATTCAGCAAAACTCAATTTTTCCGGAATTATGGTGAGCTTGTCATTTGCTTCCCTGTCGGAAAATATCGTTCGCTCACCAGAGGATGCGTCCACAATTATCAACGAAAGGTCACTCTTGCAATTATTTTCGATTTCCAAAGCTTCCATGCCGACATTCGCATTGCTGAAAGTTTTTTTTATCCAACGTCCAAGTTCATCATCGCCGATCTTGGAATAGCAGGCTGATTGTTCGCCAAGCTTGGCCAAGCCGACAGCCACGTTGGCAGCGCAACCACCCAAGGCTTCAAATCTTTCTTTGACTTGATATTTCGCTCCCAATTCAAAAGCGATTTTTTTTTGCGCAAGAATGTCTTCAGGAGTTTCCAAAACAATTCCTTCCTTGGTTGGAAAAAAAATATCTTTGGATGTTGATCCTATGCAAATTATTTTTACCATATAAATTTATTTCAGTTCTTGCTCAATTTTCATAAGTCTGTTGTATTTGCAAAGACGCTCACCACGGGAAAGCGATCCTGATTTCATAAATTCAGCTGCCGTTCCAACTGCCAAATCGGCAATGAAATCGTCAGTGGTTTCTCCTGATCGGTGCGAGATCGTTATTTTCAACTTGTTGGCTTTTGCCAAACGTATGCACTCAAGCGTTTCTGAAAGACTTCCGATCTGATTGACCTTGATCAGCACCGCGTTGCAAGCTTTTTCCTTGATTGCTCGCTGAACCCTTTTCACATTGGTCACCAAAAGATCATCGCCGATCAATAAGTTTTCATTCAAAACATTTTTGGGGATGCCTGGCAGAATCGGTTTTTTGGCAATTTTTTCAGTCATGATGGCCCAGCCTTCCCAATCATCCTCAGTCAATCCGTCCTCAATGGACACAACGTGATATTTATCAATCCATTCTTTGTACATATTGATCAAACGTTCCCGTTCCAAAAGAACTCCTTCGGGCTTGAAAACATAGTGATTTTCTTCTTCATCATAAAAATTGCTGGCTGCCGCATCCACACCGAGATTAAGTTCGCTGCCAAGTTCATAGCCGCTTTGAGTGATTGCTTGGTTGATAAGTTCCAAAGCTTGCGTGTTGCTTTCCAATTTCGGTGAAAAACCGCCTTCATCGCCAACCCCGCTGCTGTGGTGGGCGGCTTCAAGAATTTTTTTGAGCTTATGAAAAATTTCACTACCAGCTCTCAATTGCTCGGCAAAACTTTTAATTCCTGTAGGAATTATTTTGAATTCCTGAATGCTCAAGCCACTGTCGCTGTGCATTCCTCCGTTAAGCACATTGAACATGGGCACCGGAAGTTTCGGTTTGACATTTAAATTTGAAATTTCATTGATGTATTGATAGAGCGGGATTTTTTTAGCATTGGCCACGGCGCGACAAACAGCCAGTGAAACACCCAGAATAGCATTGGCACCCAGATGCGATTTGTTCTCACTGCCATCAAGCTCGAGCATTGCTTCATCAATGGCCAACTGGTTACTGGCGTCCTTTCCCAAAAGCGCATCTTTGATCAGAGTGTTCACATTTTTCACTGCATTTCTGACGCCGAGTCCGCCATAACGATTTTCGTCGCCATCCCTAAGTTCCAAGGCTTCAAAAGTTCCAGTTGAGGCTCCGGACGGAACTGCAGCCACAGCGGAATTTCCGCCACTCAAAAAAACTTCCACTTCCACAGTAGGATTTCCTCGTGAATCCAAAATTTCCCTTGCTGCAATATCGGTTATTTTAAACATATTTTTTTTATTTTAAGCTTGTTATTTGAAATTTATCCAATCGAACAAATTTTGAAATGGATTGTAGAAAATCAAGGAAACCAAAAGAATCAGATAATATGCGCTCAGATATTTGAGAGTCAAAAAATATTGCCCGTGACAATCAAGCGATGTTTCAACATTTTGCAAAAAAATCTTTCTGGCTTCCAAGAAAAATTTCACATGCACGAACATTATCACCATTATCGACAATATCACCAAAGCAATGACCATGGACACTTGGCTGTTGTACAGAAAAAACGTTCCGAAAAAAAACAGTGGCAAAATCCAAAAAGTTTCCCTGTCCCAAAAATCAATATCTCTTTTGAAGTTGTTGAAACTTGAAAAATACAAAAATGGAATGAAGATAAAATTAATCAAAAGTCCGATAAAAAAGACGGATATCGTCAGCCAATTAAGCGTTGTCCCAAAATAGTTTCCAGGCTCGACGATGTCGAAGTTATTGAACAATATCAGTAGAATTCCCAGTAGCAGCAATGTCTGAGATGTGTAGAGTGCGATCCAGGATCGCAAATCAACCATTCTCAATTCATCCAAAATAACTTTCTTGTTGAACACAGCTGTCCCGCCTACTTTGAATTTAAGACTGCCCATAATTTTATTTATTTTTGTATCTTATTGTAATGCATCCATGCTTATTATATCACGGCACATGGACTTTTCAAAAAATGCCTCGATTTTGTTTTATTCATTCTTTTTGAGCGCCTCGATGCCAGGCATAATGTTGCCGCTCAAATATTCCAACATGGCGCCGCCGCCAGTGGAGACAAAAGATATCTTGTCCATCAATCCCCCTTCTTCCAAAACTTGCACTGATTCTCCACCACCAATCAAAGTGAAAGCATTACTGGAAATTACGGCCTCCAAAATTTCCCGCGTTCCCCGGTCATAAGGCGTCTGCTCGAATTTTCCCATCGGACCGTTCCAAACAATCACCTTCGCTTCGGAAATTATTTGTTTGAATTTTTCAATCGTTTTTTCCCCGATGTCCAACCGATCATCGGCAAAATCAAGAGGCAGAATGACTTTTGCTGAAAAAGTCATGCCCTGGTCATTAGCCTCATTAGCAATCTTTCCGCCAACCAAAATGTTGGCATATTTGTTTTCAAAAACTTTTATCAACGGCAATTTGGTTTCAATTTTGGCACCTCCGATGATGGCCACTGCCGGCTGGGAAGGTTGATTCATAACCTTGTCCAGATTTTCCATTTCTTTTTGCAGCCAAAATCCGCCAAAGCCCGGAATAAAATTGGTCACGCCTGTCACTGAAGATTGGTCGCGATGACAGACACTGAAAGCTTCATTGACAAAGACATTGAAATTTTCAGCCAACTGTTTTGCAAATGATTCGTCATTTTTTTCTTCACCTTCATGGAAACGCACGTTTTCCAACAAAAGAATTTCCCCAGCTTTAATTTCCTCAAGCGCCTTGGCAACATTTTTCCCCACACAATCATCCACAAAAACAATTTTTTTTGCCAAAATTGTTTCGAGCTCGTCTTTGATTTGCCTGAGTGAGAATTCCGCATTGACCTTTCCGTCAGGACGACCGAGATGCGAAATCAAAGCAATTTTTGCGCCCTCTTGTGCCGAAAGAAACTCAATGGTTTTTTTGCAGGCTTCCAGTTTGAATTTTTCCTGTATTTTTCCATCAACAATGCCCACATTGAAATCAGCCCTCACCAATATTTTTTTATTTTCAAAATTTCCATCTCGTATTTTTTTTATTTCCATTGTTTTATATTTGCAAAATATTTTTTAATCTAATTTCCAAAATGTTTGCCCATGCCGAAGATGGCGATGAGCACACCTATTAGAGCTGTCATCATGGTGAAGATCCAAACACGCATGGTCACTTTCGTTTCCGGCCAACCTTTGGCTTCGAAATGATGATGGAGAGGCGCCGAAAGAAAAACTTTTTTGTGAAAAAGTTTTTTGCTGGTGAGCTGGATGACCACACTGCCAGATTCCAGCACATACCAAAAGACAATCACAAAAAGAATCAAAACTGAATTGGTCAGCATGGCCACCACGCCCAAAGTTGTGCCCAGCGCCATAGCACCAGTGTCGCCCATAAAAAATCTGGCCGGATATATATTGAACCAAAGGAATGCCATTATGGCTCCGGCCATGGCAGCGCAAAAAGCGGAGAGATCAACTTTGTTTTGCATGAAAGCAATGATGGAAAAAGAGAAAAAGGCCATCAAAAGGACTCCTCCATTAAGACCATCCAGTCCGTCAGTTTCATTGGATGAGATGGCAGCAAAAAGAATCACAAAAATAAAAAGAGGAATGTACCACCAACCGATGGAAAAATCACCCACTGCCGGAATATGCAAACGATCCCAGCCAAGTTTTTCATAAAACCACCATGATCCTGCACTGGCAATAACAACCAGCCACCAAAAACGCATAGCGAAACGCATGCCTCCTCCTTTGTTTTTGCCGCAACCTTTAATGCTCATATAGTCATCAAAAAGCCCCAAAATTCCGGCAGTCACCAGCACAAAAAGAGGCAGCCATACTTGTTTGCGACTCAGAAAATCCAAACGGGCCACAAAATTGATATTAAAAAGTCCAGCAAGCAAAGGGAAAATGTAATGTGAAGCAAAAACCAAAATCAAAATCGTGACCCACACGATCACCCCTCCCATAGTCGGAGTGCCTGATTTGTGAGCATGAAGCTGATTGACATAGCTCAATTTTTCACCATTGACATCATTGCATTTGATCTTGATGCCTATTTTGTATTTGTATAAGATGTGCGTCCAAAGAGGCGTAATGGCAAAAGCCAAAATAAAAGCGATGACGCCTGTCAGCATCACTTTCAAAACTTCGACCAGCACTGGGATTGTTTGTATTTGAGCAAATTGCATAAAAATAAATCAATTACAAGGTTATGATCTTATTGCCACGTGTATGAACTGAAGGCCCAATTTGCCATGGTTTTTATGTCGGCCCATCTGGTGTTGTCATCCAAAACAACTGCGACAATGCGATGCTTCTTGGTTGGATCAGCCACCGTCATCACCAAAGAATATCCAGCCATAGGTGTGAATCCTGTTTTTGATCCGATTATGTTAGGCATCTGATCAAGCAGTTGATCCGTGTTCAAGATTGTGTGTTGCAACTTTCCATCAATCGAAGTAACGATCGTGTTGCTTGGTTGTCTGGCAATTTTCCAAATTGTGTCATAGCGCAGTGAATAGGCGGCGATGCGCGCGATGTCATAGGCTGAAGAATAACATCCGGCTGCAGCACTTTCATCATCCAGATCGAGTCCTGAGGCTGTGCAAAAATGGGTGTCATTGAGCCCCAATTCTTTGGCTTTGGCATTCATGACATCCACGAAAGCATCCTGCGTGCCGGCAATATGTTTTCCTAAAGCGATGGCGCTGTCATTAGCACTGTTCATCAGCATGGCTTGCAACAAACTTCTGGCAGAAATTTCCTCGCCGACTTTCAGGCGCTGCGAAATGCAATAACCGCTGCGAGGACATCCTACCTTGGTGCCATCAGCATACACCGGTTCTTCATCAATCGTCACAGCCTCATCAAGATTTGGAATTTTTTCCATCACCAAAATGGCTGTCATGAGTTTTGTGAGTGAGGCAATCTGTCTGTGGGTGCGACCCTCACTGTAGTGCAAAATTGTGCCAGTGTCAGCATCAATAATGACTGAAGCATGAGCCCCAGGCACGACAAGGTCTTTGATACCGCTCTTGCGCACCGGTTGATACTGCGGATCGTCCGTGGCCTGAGCTTTCAATGTTTCAATTTTTTTTGTTTCAACTCCAGCCACCAAACCTTGAATGCTTTTTTCATTGGAAACAACATCGGCTTGCACCTGATTGGGAGCCGCCAAATTTTCACGCAAAAACAAAAAAGAGTTCAGTGGAAAAAGCACTATCATCAAAATGGTTACCCCTATACCCATTATTCTTGTGGAATTATAGAATTAATTCTTTCATCTACTGACAGTATATCATATTCAGGAAGTTTTTTCACTGATTCCACTCCCAACTTTTTCAAAAAATCAAAGGAAATTACATAGACATATCCTCTGGAGTCACGCGGATTGTCCCCGCGCTCAATGAGACCACGCAAAAGCAAATTGCGCAAGGTGTAGGAACAATTGACACCGCGAATGGCTTCAATTTCTGTTTTGGAAATGGGACCACGATATGCGATGATGGAAACCACTTCCATGGCTGCAGTTGAAAGTGCGTCTTGCAACTCGTTTTTCACCAATTTTTCCACAAAATCTCCATTCTCGGCTTTGGTGACAAGCTGCAATTCATCGCCTTTCACCAGCAGACTCAGACCGCTGCCAACAAGATCGTAGCGCTGCCTCAAAGCTTCAATTGCCAGATCCAATTTTTCAACTTCAACCGCTGCCACCTTTGCCAATTTGCCGCGTTTCACTGGCTCGCCACTGACAAACAAAACACTTTCTATGATGGCCATCAATTTTTCCTGTTCCATATTTCAATATTATTAATTCAAAAATTATTTTTCCCTGTGTTTCAATTGGATTTCTGAAAACAGTTCGCCTTGCTCAACATGGATCATCCTTTGCTTCACCAGTTCCAGCATGGCCAAAAATGAAACCACCACTTCAACTTTGTCTTTCGCATTTGCCACCAATTCGGAAAAAGATGTTTGGATTTTTTCGCGCAATGTTTCTTGCAGATGGACAATCCTGTCTTCCAAGGTGAGAATTTCTTTAACCATATCCTCTTCCAATTTTTCCACCACTGGAATTTCTCCCAAAACCTTATTGAAAGCTTTCAACAGATCATCGGCGGTGATGTTTTCCGGAGGATAAAAAACTGTGCCCAGTCCTGAAAAGCCTTCGCGTGAAAAACTTGTCTGGGTTGAGTCGAACAGTGAAGCCAGATTTTTGCTGGCTTCTTTGAATTTTTTGTATTCCGCCAATTGATGTTCCAGATCTTTGATTTCTTCCTCCTCTTCTTCAGTAAATTCCAGCATCGGCAAAAGAGCTTTTGATTTTATCAAAATAAGCCTGGCAGCCACCGACAAAAAATCAGCCAGGTGTGCCAAAGTTATATCCTTGGCCTGCGCTATGTATTCCAAATATTGATCCGCGATTTGTGCCAGACTCACCCTGGTGATGTCCAGCTTCTCCTGTTCAGTGAGCTGCAACAGCAAATCAAGCGGACCTTCGAATTGTTCAAGTTTTATGTGATATGCCATAAATATTTCAATAATCAATCAGCCAGCTCATATTCCAAATCAAGTTCAGCTTCACTTTTGTTGTCAACCAATCTTATTGCAGGATAAAGTCCGATCAAAACCAAGCCAGCCACCAACAAAAATATGTACTTCATCGGAGCGATGATGAGCAGCATCGCTGAAACTCCAGTGGCCACCATATAGGCAACCGCTCTGGTGGTGCGAAAAAAACTTATAAGATCGACATCGCGTCCATCGATTTTTTTGTAAAAATATGAATCTCTCAGTGTTTCGACCGTAGCAGCCCCGATGCGTGTGGACAAAAGCACCAATGACCAAACAACGATTGAAACGGAATGGATGAAAAAAATGGAAGCGGATGATACGCCCATCAAGAGCAAGCCCATGATGATCATTTCCTTTTCCCCGAATTTTTTGTCAGCCAAAAACCCTATCGGATATTCCAAAACGACAAACGGAATCAGCATCACCGTGAAAACGACACCGATTTGTTGCCATGAAAGTCCCAGATCAAGCAGGTACAAAGGCGTGTAGACAATCATCAAGGCATAGAAAGCTTCCAATGCGAGTGAAATCACATAGATGTTCAGCACATCTTTGTTGGTCAGAATTTTCAAACCGACATCTTTGATGGTGAGCTGACCGCGAAATTTTCCACTGACATCACTGAGTCCGATCAAACCGATCACAAACATGACAACATTGAGCACCAATGTTGCAACAAACAGACCATCAAAACCGAAGTCGGAAAGAATTTTTGTCGAAAGAAACGGCCCCAGCAAAACTCCCGCACTCAAAATCATCAAATGAAATCCGCGTATTCTGCCGGATTTTTTATCCTCTGAATATTCCTCAATGATGACATCCAGAATGACCCAGACGAAATAGTTGGCGACGATGTAGAGCATCAAAAAAATTATGCCCAAAAGCGACGGCTTGATGAAAATCAAACCGACCAAAAAACATATCTGCGCGAAAAAAAACAAGAAAAATGACATGGCCTTGCCTATTTTTTTGACAACCTTGTGCATGTTAAGCAAACCGATCAAAGCAATCACATAAGTTATGAAATAGAAGGAGCTGACATTTTCATTGCCAAGAGCATTTCGGAAATAATCCGAAGTGACATAGAGCAGCAATGCTTGCGCAAATCCGAACAAAAAAGAAATCAGACCCAAAAGTTCCAATTTCTTTTTCCCGTTTTTCTTGCTTTTTACTTGTTTTTTGTTGGCCATTTTTTTATTTTTATTCACCAATAATGAGGTCATGCACAATATATGGTTTCAAATATTAACTTTTGTTTTTTGCTTTGCCTGTTTTCTTTTGAGGCCATCCGCAGCGAGAGCAAGGACGAGCGAGCAATCATAGTTCTTCGATTGCGAAGCGTGCCGAAAAAGGAAATAGGCAAAGCAAAAAAAGTCAGAGAAAACTATATATTGCGCATTAACCCAATAATGCTGTTTTATAAGTTGTCACTGAAGAATCAAATCTGAGAAATGATTCTTCAGTGACACAAGTTCTAGACGATCTTCTTTTTCTTGGTGACAATTTTGATGCCAGCTTCAACAAGTTGCTTTTCATCCAGAACGCTTGGCGCTTCCATCATCGGATCTTCCGCTTCCCCGGTCTTGGCAAAAGCGATGACTTCACGGATGTTCGGTTCATTTTGCAAAATCATCACCAAGCGGTCGATTCCTGGTGCAATTCCTCCGTGCGGTGGAGCGCCATATTTGAAAGATTCAAGCATGTGTCCATAGTCACGTTGCACATTTTCTTCGGAAATTCCCATGATTTCCAAAACCTTGCGCAAAGCTTTGGGCTCATGATTCCTGATGCTTCCTCCGCCTGCTTCATATCCATTGAGCACGATGTCATATTGGGTCGTCAAAATGTCAGCGATGTTTTCCTTGTTCATAAGTTGCTCCATGAATTCAGGCTTCGGACGTGAAAACGGATTGTGTGTGAATGTCCAACCAGTCGATGATTCCTCATCTTTTTCAAAAAATGGAAAATCAACCACCCAACAGAATGCCAAAAGATTCGGATCATTCTTGTCTTCCCTGATGTCAGGTTTGTCATTGCCATATTTTTCCATCGATTCTTTATATGACAAACGCGGGAATGGTATTTCCTGGATTCTTTTTTCCGGAAATTGTGTCTGCACCAGTTTGATCAACATTTCTTCCACCACATTCATCACGTCTTCCTGCTCCACAAAACTCATCTCCATATCCAATTGAGTGAACTCCGGTTGACGATCACCGCGAGTGTCTTCGTCTCTGAAACATCTGGCGATTTGAAAATATTTTTCAATTCCAGCCACCATCAGCAACTGTTTGTATTGTTGAGGAGATTGTGGCAAAGCATAGAATTTTCCTTTGTAAATTCGTGATGGCACAACATAATCCCTTGATCCCTCGGCCGTGGTCTTTCCTAAAATCGGAGTTTCAACTTCGATGAAACCTTGTTCTCCCAAGAAATCCCTGAAGAATTTGACCACTTTGTATCTGGTCAAAATGTTGTTTTTCATTCTCTCCGATCTGAGATCAAGATAACGATATTTCAAGCGCAATTTTTCATCAACTTCCTTGGTGTCTTTGGTTATTTCAAACGGTGTGGTTTTGGCTTCATTCAAAATTTCTATGGAAGTAACTTCCAATTCGACTCCGCCTGTGGGAGATTTTTCATTCTTGGCGCTCATCGGACGCTCCTTCACGATTCCCTCCATTTCAATCACAAACTCGTTTCTGAGTCTTTTGGCGTTGTCATGAGCTTCAACATGATCGGGAATAATGACAGTCTGGATGATTCCGCTGCGATCACGCAAATCAACAAAAATCAATTTTCCATGATCTCTGCGGATGTGGACCCAACCGGCCAATTTGACGGTCTTTCCAATAAACTTAGGTGTGTCGATAATGTTTGTTCGTTGCATATGTTTAAACTTAGATTAATTCAGCAATTCCTTCACACGCCGGGCAAGATCACTGGGAACCAATTGGGTTTTTTCATAAAACTCACTTATTCCCAAATCCCGCACCGGCTTGATATCCTCTTCGATCAATGAGGCGGAAAGCACGATGATCGGAATATTGTTTTTTGTCTCATCCAACCTTATACGTTTAATGATCTCATCGCCGCCCATAGCCGGCATGACCATGTCGGTAATGATCAGATCAAAATCTTTTTCTGCTGCCAATTTGCTTCCCCAGGCACCATTCTTGGCATATTCAACAACATAGCCTTCGCTTTCAAGTTTTTTTCCAAACATCTCCAGAAAAATTTCCTCGTCTTCAATAAAAAGAATCTTTTTGCCAGTCGAGGCATTGTCTTCAGATGAAATGTTGAGTCGCGCTTTGTTTTTTTTCTGTTCTTCATATTCATTCAAAAGTCGCTGCACCACCCCGACCAATTCGGAAGGACTATATTCTGTTTTGCCGATAAAATCATTGGCGCCATTTTTTCTGGCCTCAACTTCATGTTCGGTCTTGTTCAAGTTGCTGAAAACAACAACTTTCAAATCGCTTTTATATTCCGTGTTGCCTCGCAATTCTTTCAAAACATCCATCCCGCTCATTTCAGGCAGCACCATATCCAACAGAATTAGGTCAAAATTGCCTTCTAGTGCATATTTCAAAACTTCTTTTCCTGTGACAGCATTAACAACCTCAAAGCCAGCCGCTTCAAATTTCTTCGTATATATCTCAGCAATCATCTGGTCATCCTCAACCAGCATTATTTTGGCCATAATAGTCATTTTTTGTTTAAATATACCACATAACAAGTATACCGAGAGCAAAGAAAAAAAGCAATAATTTCAAAAAAAAATACCAATTTTAAAAAATTGGTATGAATATGGTTATTTCTACAATGCTTAATTCTAAATTTACCATCTTATAAAGATTTCTTTGTAAATCAGACTAAAATTCGCCTAACTACATTTGACTTATATTTAAGCTTTATGTTTAAATACAATACTGGAATCAAAGTATTCCAAATATCCCAAAATGGAGGTTCTTTAAAATGAAAAGTATGCTAATAGTTATTGTTTCGTTTTCTCTCTTTGCGTGTACAAACATATTTGATCGCACTACTAAAGGTTTAGTTCAGGCGATTGGCAAAAACAGTGTCACTTTATCTACAGAAAAAGAATTAGTATCCATAGAAAATATTGAAAACTTGGAAGCATATCAGACTGAACTTGCAAATTTCAAAAAATCAAATCGACAAATTGTAATTTATTACTACGAGCAACGAACTCGTAAAATTTCAACAGGAGATGATACATGGTACAAAACAATAACAAAAATTGTTAAAAAATAATCAGTATCAATTGAATTGGCCATTCCTAGCTTTGGGGTGGCCTTTTTACTTAAAAATTTCAAAAAGACCATACGACTAAATAAGCATTTGAGCCATTAAGCCAAAAAAAATTATTTTTTAAACAACTTTCCAAAAAAAATTGTTATTTCTCCAACTAGACGTGGTGAGAAAAATGCCAAAAATAACCATACCAGGACAAAAAGGATGTTTATTTTAATAATTCCATATAGACCAATTAAAAACAACACTAGCATCATAACCTTGCGACTTGAGTCGACTGGTAACCACGAACTAAGTATAGCCCCAGCAAGTTGAGATTTTAATTGTTCAAATTTAGCCTTCTCTTGGTCTGTTAAATTCAAATCTTTGTTTTTTAATGCTTCATCAATTTTAAGAAATGTTGTCTTTAATTGGTCGTGTTGATTTTTATTCATATCATTTGTTTAAAAATAATCTTGCTTAACTTATGAGTTGCATATTTCTTGCTTTACAATATGCTAAATACATTATCACATTCTAATGCATAAATAACATAACAAAAGTTATCCATTATCAAAACTTTGTGCAAAATTGCGGGTTTGTATTTTCAGTATTTTTTAATTTTTTCCAAAACCTCATCAATGATCCATTTCGGTGTTGATGCTCCGGCGGTTATGGCTACCTTTTTGCAGCCAGCAAACCACTGGCTTTTGAGCTCGGAAGCCCTTTGGATAAAGTAAGAGGCAGGATTGACCCTTTGAGAAATTTCCCAAAGACGTGTTGAATTGGCGCTTTCAGGAGATCCAATAGCAATGATGACATCATTTTTTTCAGCCAATTGTTTTATTTCCGTTTGGCGATGATGAGTGGTCAGACAGATCGAATCAATAACTTCAGCCTGCGGATATTTTTTGGAAATCTGCGCAGCCGCGCGATCAACAAATTCTTGATCCTGCGTAGTTTGCGAAATGACCGCAATTTTTTTGCCAGGATCAACATCAAAACCGCACAGATCCTCATCTGTTTCAATAAAAATGGCTTTTTTGTTGGCCCATTCATAAATGCCTTTTACTTCCTTATGATTTTTTTCACCGATAATCACGATCTGCGTGTTTCTGTCAAAAAAAGCCTTGGCCAACCTCTGGACTTTGATCACGCGTGGACAAGTCGTGTCCACCAAATCAACTTTGTGTTTCTTGGCAAGCTCATAGATCTTTGGCCCGATGCCGTGGGCAGTGATGACCAATGTTCCCACTTCGTTTTTTATTTTTTCGAAAAAGTCTTCCAGCGGACCTTCCACGTGGATTTTTTGCACTCCCATCTTTTCAATTTTTGCCACCACGTCGTCATTGTGCACTAAAGAACCCAACACAAAAATCGGCCGCTTCACCAGCGGATCTTTGGCGATTTTTTCCACAATGTCATATGCCCTTTCCACACCTTCGCAGAAGCCCGCATACTGGCTTAATGTAATTTCCATTTGGCAATTATAGCTATTTGTTCAACATTTGCAATAGAGCTTCAACTGTCATGATTTTGCTTTCGTTTTCGCTGCGTTTTTTCACTTCAATTCCGCCAGCCGCCAAAGATTTTTTGCTCACCACAATGCGCCATGGGATTCCGATCAGGTCACTGTCGGCAAATTTTTCTCCGGCGCTTACCTCGCGATCATCAAGCAAAACTTCAATTCCTTTGCTTTTTAGTTCAGCATAAATCTTTTCCGCTTCCTCGTTTTCACCAAGATTCAAAAGATGCACTGCAAACGGAGCAATGTTTTCAGGCCACACCAGACCTTTGTCATCAGCAAACAGCTCCGCAACAACACCCATCAGACGACTGACACCGATTCCATAACAACCCATCACAATTGATTGCTTTTCGCCATTCTCATCACTGTAATACAAATCCAATGCATTCGTATATTTGGATTCCAAATGAAAGGTGTTTCCAACTTCAACACCTTTTTTCTGCACCAATTCATCTCGCTTAAGATCAAGCTTTTCCAAATTTTCATCAGTCAATATTTCTTCATTGATGGCAACTCGTTTTTTTTCATCAACATAAATCGTGTCCTCACCAACTTCACTCAACGTTTGAAATTCATCACTAAAGCGAGGCGTAAAAATTCCACCATCAGCATAAGTCCGATATGTTATATCACCCAGTCCCAATCTGTCGTAAACCTTATAATATGCTGCCACAATCTTTTCATATTCTTGCTCATGCTGAGCTTGATCGCGACAAAATGTGTACATGTCTTTCATTAAAAATTCGCGACCGCGCAGCAATCCACTTTTGGCACGTTTTTCATTTCTGAATTTATTTTGAATCTGATATACCGCAAATGGCATATCCTTATATGAATTCAGATAGTTGCTGACCGCATCAACAATCGGTTCTTCATGAGTGAGTCCCACTCCCAGTTCCGCACCGTTGGCAAGCTTGGTTTTGAACCAATTGTCGACTTTGGCATCATCCCAACGATCTGTCTTTTCCCAGATCTCTTTTGGCTGCAAAGTTGTCATCATGAGCTCTTGCCCACCGACAGCATTCATTTCTTCGCGCACAATTTTTTTGATATTTTCCAATACACGCAAGCCTAGTGGCATGTAAGCATATACGCCCGCCATTTCCTTGTGAATAAAACCAGCCCTAATCAAGAGCTGCGCATTTTTGGCAACCTCATCAGATGGCGCTTCTTTTTTAGTCCTGGTGAATAATTGTGATTGTTTCATAAAAAAAGTTTATAAAGTTATAAAGTTCGTAAAGTTTATCAAGCAATAGCAACAAATTCAAGTCTTATTGCAAACAAACTAATTTTTGATTTTTTCAGCCAATTTGGCAAGCTCTGCGTCGTCAGCTCTTTGGGAATCGTGCGTCGAGATGTAACCGGGATATTTTTCAAAATATGTCTCGATGTCGGACCCTATGGCTTGCCAGTTGTCCATTTTTGTTCCATGCATCGGAAAAAGTTTGGCATGCACATGGTCAACTCCGAAACCTTCAAAAACCAACGCTGTCCTGCCCACATCTTCCAATTTTTCATCCAAAATCTTGGCCACCTCACGAGCTGCTTCCACCAATTCAACTCTAACCTCTTTGGACAAATCAAAAACATAACTTGAATAATGCTCTTTAGGAATGACAACTGTCACACCTTCAGTGTTGGGAAAAATGGAAAGAAAAGCCAAGAATTTTTCATTTTCCCAAACCTTGTGACTTGGAATTTCACCCTCGACAATTTTGCAAAAAATACAGTCCGACATAGGTTTTGTCTTATTTGAGAAATTTTAGTTTTACAAAGCCAAGCTTTCCTATCTTGAAAACTTTTCCGTCATGTGAAGAATCGATCATCGCATTTGTGTCAGTGATTTTCTCGCCATCAACACTGACTCCTCCTTGTTCAACCTTGCGACGCGCATCGCCCATGCTGGTTGCGTTTTTCGATTCAACCAATAATTCCAACAATTTTATTTCTTTGCCATCAATTTCAAACTCAGCAACTTCATCAGGAATTTCCTTATTGGAAATGGTTTTGACAAAATATTCTTTGGCTTTTTCCGCCACATCTTCGCCATGGTAGATCTTCACAATTTCTTTGGCCAAATCCAGTTTCGCATCGCGAGGATTCAAAATCCCGCCAGCCATGTCAGCTTCAACTTTTTTCACAATTTCCATCGGCACGCGGGTGCAATGGATGTAATATTTCACAATCAGATCATCCCCCATGCTCATGACTTTTCCAAACATGTCATTCGGCTGATCCATAATCTTGATCACATTTCCCCAACTGGAACTCATCTTTCTTCCATCAAGACCTTCGATCAGATTCAACATCAACACGTCTTGCGGTTTTTGCTGATAGCGTCTTTGCAATTCGCGCCCTGCCAAAAGATTGAAACGTTGGTCGGTTCCGCCAATTTCCAAATCGGCTTTCAGCACCACGCTGTCATAACCCTGCATCAAAGGATACAAAAGTTCGCGAAGTGAAATCCTTTTTCCTTCATCCAATCTTTTTTTGATGTTTTCACGCGCAATAAATTCAGCCAAAGAAAAAACATCGGCTTGCTCGGAAATTTCTCCATAGGTCAATTTTCCCAGCCACTGCGAGTTTCTCACCACTTCCACCTTACTCATGTCCAAAATCTTTCCAGCCTGATCCATGTATGTCTTCATGTTCTCGTCCACAACTTTCTGTTCCAACATCGGACGCTCACTGTCTTTGTCTGAAGTATCTCCAATGACACCAGTGAAATCACCGATCAAAAAAACAATTTGGTGACCCAAGTCTTGCAAGTCACGCAGTTTGAGCAGTGCCACGGCGCGACCCAAATGTATGCTTGGGCTTGTCGGATCAGTGCCGAATTTGATGCGCAATTTCTCACCAGAAAGAAGTTTTTTTCGCAAACTCTCACAATCAATAACCTCCGCAACACCGCGACTCAAGATTTCATCCACAATTTGCTCTTTGGTTTTCATATTTTTAATCATTGCTTTTAGTTTAATATGGTCATATTCAAAAGAAAACACAAATCGAACATAACCCGTTTAATATAGCCATAATAGCAAATTTTTGCCTTTTTGCAAACCAAAACAGCCTTGATTGGCTGTTTTGGTTGTTTCAAATTCATTTTTTATTTTCATGCCACATGCACAACTGGAATTTCAATCATAAATTTTGAACCCTGTCCGGCGCCGTCTGACTCAACCCAGATCTGACCGTGGTGGGCTTCAGCAATGGCTTTGCCCACAAAAAGACCCAGACCGGTGCCACCAACATGCAAGCGCGACACGTCTTTGCCGCGTGAAAACTTTTTGAAAAGATATGGAATTTCTTCTTTGGGAATTCCGATGCCAGTGTCGGAAACCGTGATGCGGACAACTTTTCCAAATTCTGATTTCTTTTCAGGAATCACAAATCCGTTTTCATCAACAACAACGCCTTCATTTCTGATTTCGACGCGAACAGTCACTCCGCCTTTCTCTGTGTATTTCAAAGCGTTGTCAATGAAATTGGAAACGAGCTCGCGGATTTTAGCACCGTCCATCACGATTTCAGGAAGCGGTGTTTCGGGCAATTTCAAATCCAGATAGAATTGTTTGTTTTTGGCAATCAAAAGAAAATTGTCACGAAGTTCGCCAAGCAATTCTTTTATGCTTGCAGCCTTGAAAGAAAAAGTCATGCGACCTGACTCGATACGCGAAACATTCAGCAGATCTTCAATCAGATTTGTCAGGCGTTCGGTGGAAATGTATATTTTGTTCAAAGCTCCATGCACGCTCTCGCTGACCTCTCCATATGAACCTTCCAAAAGAAGCGAGGAAAAACCTTTGATGGCAGTGATCGGAGTCCTGAGCTGATGAGAAGCGATCGAAATGAATTCCGTCTTAGCATTGTCCAATTTTCTCAGCGAATCATTGGCCTGCGCCAATTTGCTTGCCATAAGCTGAAGCTCTTCTTTTCTTTCAACTTCCTGTTTGACACTTCGAATAAGCGCAATTCCGATGCCGCCAACCAAAACCAAAGTGACACCAGTCAAAACATTGCTGGTCATGTTTTGCGCAAAGAAAAATTGGGAACCAACCAAAGCAACCAACGACACAACCAACGCTTGGGCACCGATAAGTTTTATCTTGAATGCGTGATATTGGACAATCAGATATGCAAGAAAACTCATGAATATTGTCATGCCGAAAAGACCATACACCTCCAAATTAAAATTATCAATCGCACTAGACAAATAGCCAGTAATAAAAAAGGAAAACAAAAACAATTCAACCCCGACAGCCAACAACAATATCTGCTTTCTATTCCCCTTCGGTGCTTTTTTATATCTGTCTATTATTACAGCCAAAATCCAAAAGAATATACCCAGACCCACAAGATAATAATAATTGGTAAAATATTGACCTTCTTTTGCTTCACAATTAGCGACATCGAATCCCGACAGATTCAAATGTGATGGCGTCAATACCACCAAAGGAAGAAAAAGCAAAATGAACACGATTTTTTTGCCAACAGATATATCCTTCTTATCAATATAGACATACACAAAATACAGGCACAGCGTGAAAATCAACAAATCCAAGATTCCCAACAGGGACCAGGAAAACATAAGCACCCTGCTGTCATATCTTGTCCAGATGGCAAGATCAAAAAAAGACCAAAGAGAGAATGCGATTGTTATTGCAAATAAAATCTTAGCAACCAGGTCTTTTTTGTTTTTAAAATAGACAAAAAAGCCGATCAGCAATGACAAAATCGCTGTTGGCACATGTGAATAATAAACAAATTTAAGAAAATCAGCATTTTGACTTACGAAAGTAAAGCATGATTCCAATTTTGTCACAAGGTTAAAATCCATATTTTTTATGTTTATTTTTATTTCTTATCAATAACGGCTAATATTTTTTCATCATATGCCCTGGCCTTCAATATGTTTTCATTGCCATCACCGTGCAATCTCACAATTATTGGCTTCAAATTGAATTCTTTGAAAACGGCGGAGAAACTTGGCAGAACTATTTCGTGAGTAAATTTGTTTTCATTTTTATTTTCCAAATAATCTTCAAACAAAATCCCAAAACAAACAAACAAGGCGAAAAATCGCTCATAATACAGCGAGGGTTTTTTACCGTTACTTTTTATCCATTCTGATGCGTCAATTATTTGACAATCACCATCTTTCAAGAAAAAATTCAGCAATCTATGATGGAAATCTATAAAATTTTCTCCGCTCAATGTTTTCATTTCATGCAAAAAAGCGCCTTCCGATAAATTAAAATCGATAATATTTTTATTGCTCCTATTCTCACAAACATTCTTATTGCCTGATTTGCAAAAAAAGACCATTTTGCCTAAATAATATTTATCCTCATTTTCAGCCCTGAATTTATCACTCAAATATTCCAAACAAACAGGATTCAGTCCCGCATCCTTGGCCAAATCCAAATATCTGATTAATTCATTGTTGGGGCTTGCAATATGACGAGCCAAAACTGCTTTTGGACCATCGTGAAAACATCCAGGGATGTTCCCATTTAAATATTTTTCAACCTTTTTTCTCAATTCCTTATCATTCCATCTTTTCCAAACTTCCTCCTTTGCATCTGGCAATGCCATATACAAAGCATCGACTGACAAAACATCCTCACTGTTGTTAATTTCATCCTTAACATCTTTTGATTCGGCAACACCGCAAGAAAAAAGTGACCTTATGGGTTTTAATAATATATCAATCATACAAAACATCATTTAGAAAAATTTTATTACAGTTTCTTTCAATGTCGACACAGCGACAAATGCGATGCCCGTCCACCAAACATTTGAAACTATGGTACTTCCCAAAAATATTTTCCAATCTCTCCTGGTCAGCCCATTGTACAAATGATATCCCGGCCTCATATATATTGAGGTTATGAGCGGATCAAAATGAATAGAAAGAAAAAGAAACTGACCGATCTTATTTTTGTGAAAAAGCCAATACATCATCCTTTTTCCAGTTCTTCGCCAACTTTTTTTGGCAATATCTTCCTCTTGTTTGAAAAAATTCTCCACCAATTCCTTTACTGCCTCAATACCCAGCCAGTCTTTTTCCAGAAGATCATAAACCCACAAAATAAAAAGACAAATTACAGTTGCAAGAATTCCCATCACGATCCCACCCAAAAGCGGACCATATTTATATATAACAAACGGATATAAAACATAGTCGAACGCATAGTCAAAAGAATTGAACACAACCAACCCGATTGCCAATATTTTCAGATTAAACTTTCTTATCCATTCAAACTTCATAAGTTTCAATCATTCATTTGGGTTATTGCCACCATCCTGGGCAGCCACACATTCAGCATCATCCTCTTGGCAAGTTGCAGTTTCATCGGCAGCTGGGTGATCGATATTGTATTGCTCGGGATCGCTGCATTCCCCATCTTTTCCGACCGTCTTTTCGTCGCAAAAAGTGGTGGCGCATTCTTTTTCTCCTTCAGGGCAAACCAGGGCCTTACAATTTTCATCAGCCGGGTCGCAAAGCGGGATGTTAGCTGCGTTTCTTTGGATAAGTTTATAGTATGAAGTGTCTTGCTCGGCGTCGCCTGTGCATGTTTCAGTGGCGGAATCACAATAATAGATGAAACATTTTTCCGTGGTCGGATCACAATCAGCCTGTGCTTCGACCAAATAATCTTTCTTGATCATGATCCGCCAATATGTCACCCCGATAGAACCGACAATCAAAATTCCCAAAACCCACAGCAGCAATTTGTTTTTGTTCATGCAAAAAAGTTTTAATGTTTGCTTCCATTATATCACAAAAAACATCCGCACTGAATGGCGGATGTTTTTTGGCTGTTTTTGAAAATTTTTATTTCAATTTTTCAGCGAAGAATGTTGGCAGGTCGGCAATTTTCACACGCTCCTGCTGCATCGTGTCGCGGTCGCGGACTGTCACGGCACCATCTTCCAGCGAATCAAAATCCACAGTCACGCAATATGGTGTTCCGATCTCATCCTGGCGGCGATATCTTTTTCCCACATTTCCATTGTCATCAAACTCACACATGAAATCCATTTTCAATGTGTCAAAAATTTCCTTTGCTTTGGCAACCAATTCTGGCTTGTTTTTCATCAGCGGAAAGATTGCAACTTTGATCGGTGCCAGACGTTTGTCCAATTTCAACACAGTACGGACATCGCCATCATTTTCTTCTTGAGTGTACGCCTTATCAAGAAACATCAAAAAGAGACGCGCCAATCCTGCGGAAGTTTCCATGATGTGCGGAATAAATCTCTCGCCAGTTTTTTCATCGAAGTATGAAAGATCAACTCCTGAAAATTTTGAATGTTGCGAAAGATCCCAATCGCCACGAGCATGAATTCCTTCAACCTCTTTAAAACCACCCAATGACTTGAAATTATATTCAACGTCATAAGCTTCGGATGCATAATGTGCCAATTTTTCATGCTCATACCAACGAATGTCTTCTTTTGCAATTCCATATTCCAAATACCAATTCCAACGAACCTGTTTCCAATCGTCATATTTTTCCTTCATGATGCTTGGATGCAAAAAGTATTGCATTTCCATTTGTTCAAATTCACGAGTGCGAAAAACAAATTGGCGAGCCACAATCTCATTGCGAAATGCTTTTCCAACTTGCGCAATACCGAATGGCAATTTCACACGAGTGGAATCAACAGTGTTCTTATATTCCAAATAAATTCCTCCGCATGTTTCAGGACGAAGATATACGACATTTTCCTCACTAAGCGCATCAGTGGGACTGCCAAGATTTGATTTTACCATCAAGGAAAATCTTTTCGCTTCGGTCACATCGGTCGAACCGCAATTCTGACATTTCAATTTTCCAAGTTCACGAAGTTTATCAAGTTCAATGTTTATAAAATCAAGCGGTTGCTTGTCAGCATTTATCCCAAAAAGTTCCAGCACATGATCTGCACGCATTCTGGCGTTACATTTTTTGCAATCAATTTGTGGATCATCAAAACTATCGATATGTCCGGAAGCTTTCCAGGTTGTCGGATGCATAAAGATGGCACTATCCAGACCCACGATATCATCGCGATATTGAACCATGTGCTTCCACCAAGCATCACGAATATTATTCTTCAAAAGCGTTCCATAATGACCATAGTCATAAATGGCAGCAAACCCTCCATAAATTTCCGATGACGGAAACACGAATCCGCGTCTTTTTGCTAATGAAACGATTTCCTCCATTGCAGTCTGTTTTTTTTCTTCAGCCATAGTTTTTACTGGAGCGAGGATATTTTTTCTTTTTTCACTCAAAACAAGTCACCTTGGTGTTATGTCAAAAGTTGCAATTGTTTTGCCGTGACAAAAAGAAAAATGTATCCGAGCGGTTTAAAATATAAATTTATAAATAATTAAAAAAAGACCCATCCTGCACAAACCAAAAATTAATTTGATATGCACGGGACGAGCCTTGAAACTTATTCATCTAGAGCTAGGAAGCTAAAGTCTGATAAGCTGTTTTGGTTCGCGGTTCCACCCGACTTCCCCGACGAAAACATCGGGACCACTCTTTTCACGCAAATTCGATTTTCCTTTATACAAGGGAAAAGGTGCCACCCTCTTCATCTCATTCACATACATATATTATACTCCTATTGACAAAAAATGTCAAACGTATTACAATAGCTTTTTATGTTAATACCTTCGGTTGTTTAGTCATCAAGTGTATATATGCATAAAAAGATTTAATTTTTTATGCAATAAGAAAAGCTTCTGAAAATCTTTCAGCAGTTTTGATTATAATATACATGCATAGCAGAAACTTTAAGGCGGGCAGTTCACGCCCTCCGCGCTCAAGAGCGCCATTCCAAGGTGGACGAAAAAATCCTTTCAATAATGGCGGTGGAAGTGGACGCAAAAAGCGCTTCACTGGAAACTACATCGACGTCAGCAGATTCATCAACAAGGCGGTTCCGCAAGTTGCTGAAGAAAAATATGTTCCTGATACGATTTTTGCTGATTTCAAAATAGAAGAGTCCATCAAAAAAAATATTGCTGCTCGCGGATTTGAACATCCGACTCCGATCCAAGACAAGACCATTCCTCACATTCTGGCTGGAAAAGATCTGATCGGACTTGCCAACACAGGAACCGGAAAAACAGGAGCTTTCCTGCTTCCGATGCTTGATAAGATCATTAAAAATCCCAACGAGAAATTGTTGGTGGTTGTGCCGACACGAGAATTGGCAATCCAGATCCAGGAAGAATTCCGCGCTTTTGCCGCCGGTCTTCGAATCGGCAGCGTGGTGGTTGTCGGTGGAGCCAACATCCGCACCCAGATCGAGTGTCTGCGCTCACGCTACAATGTTGTCATCGGAACACCAGGACGTTTGAAAGATCTAATCCAACGCAAAAATCTTCATCTCAATTCTTTTGCCAATGTGGTGCTTGATGAGGCTGACAGAATGTTGGACATGGGATTCATGCCTGACGTGCGATATCTGCTTTCACTCATTGCTCCAAAAAGACAGACTTTGTTTTTCTCAGCCACCCTTGCTCCGGAAATTGAAAAATTGATCCAGGAATTCTTGAATGACCCGGTTAAAATTTCCATCAAGACCCGCGAAACATCTTCCAACATCGATCAAGATGTGGTGAGAGTGAAACCAGGCGAAGACAAGATCGAAGTTTTGCAAGACCTTCTCAGAAAAGCGAATTTTTCCAAAGTTCTGATTTTTTCCCGCACCAAACACGGAGCAGAAAAACTTTCAGTGATTTTGAGCAAAAACGGATTCAAAGCACAATCGATCCATGGAGACAAATCCCATGCCAAACGTCAGAAAGCTTTGAAATTGTTCAAGGAAAACTATGTCGAAATTTTGGTTGCCACTGATGTGGCCGCCCGAGGATTGGACATCCCTGATGTTTCCCATGTGATCAACTTCGATGTTCCTGCCACCTATGATGACTATGTCCACCGCATCGGACGAACCGGACGAGCCGGCAAAACTGGAACGGCGCTGACATTTGTCTAAAAAATTTGCACAAACAAAAAAAGAAGTCTCGCTCGAGACTTCTTTTTTGTTGAAATTTATTGGTTCATACGCAATATATGGTTCTCTCTGACTTTTTTGCTTAGCCTATTTCCTTTTTCGGCACGCTTCGCAGTCGCAAGACCATGACTACTCGCTCGTCCTCGCTGTCGCTGCGGATGGCCTCAAAAGAAAACAGGCAAAGCAAAAAAACAAAAGTTAATATTTGAAATCATATATTGCGTATGAGCCAAATTATTTTCCTGAAAGAATCTTGTTTATGACATTTTCATCCTGGCAAGAATAGGAATTGTCAGGCGAATAGAATTTCTTTTTGGGCCCCCTGCAACCATTGTTTTCATTGTTGATGACACCGAACATGGGCATCATGAAGCCGGTTTTTCTGGTTGAAAACTTTTTGTACAAATTTTTGAGAGTTTGGGCTCTTGTCGACTGATCCATTCTGGCGAATATGTCCAGATCGTCACTCAAGATGCCAGTCCAATCCAAATTCAAAAGCACATTGTTGGCTTTGCTGGAAAATTGGTCATTCCAAAGGAGCGCCCAACAACTTCCCCTGGTTGAAAGGCAAGCTCCGTCTTCCACATTTCCTTGCGAATCAATGCCGACTCCGCCTTCGACATAGTCAAAAAGTTTGAGATATTTTTCATCGGTGATGTCGCCTGTCTGCGCCCCGATGATGATGTCCACGCCTTGCTGACTGGCATAGTCGCGCATCTCCTGCACAATTTTGGGAGCAAAATCTTTGCTACCGCCACCCTCCTGCATATATATCTGTCCGAAAGTGAAACTCTGAACGCCAAGATCGATGGCTTTTCGTGTTATGTATTGCAAATATCTGCGATATTCCTTGCTGGAAAAAGTCGGTTTGCAAGTTCCCTCTCCCCAAGCATTGTTGCTGCCATCGCGACACATGGCTTTGAAATCAAATTCGTGACCGCTGTCAGCATCAGCATAATCACTTCTGACATTGATGGCTTCAGCGATGAACATGCCGAAGACCACATCTTTTTTGGTGATTTTATTCATGATATATTCCGCCTTCAAAAAATCTGGCGGAGTGAGCCATGTTTCGATGGATCTGTGCAAATAATAACAATTGGATCTGTTTATCAGATCGATGAATTTGTCATTTTCAGGATTGTATTCACTCAAAAGTCCGTCAGCCACACAGCCTTGGGATTTTACTCTGTCCATGGAAACCGGCAAAGGTTTTGGTTTTTGCAAGATTTCAAATCTGGCCGCGATTGCTGCCTGATCATCAACTGGAACCGGTTGGGCAGCCTGGGCATTGTCGATGTTGATACTCTTAGTGCTTTCCTTGCCAAAGAAAAACCAGCCCGCAACAGAAATTGCCAGCAAAGAAAAAAACGAAACAAAAAAGATTATTTTTCCTTTTTTCAAGACTTTTTTGGTTATGTCTTAGACCATACAATTTAATACGCTTTCAGATCAAACATAATTTCTTTTCATATAAAAAAGGCACCCAAATTTGGATGCCCATTTTAAGGAAGCTTAATTCTGCACTGTTTCAGATATACATGTATAAATCCCAGTTTGGTTGTACATCATTGTCTGATGTTTGCAGATTAGCACCTTTCTTCATCTTTTCTTTTTTTGCACGTTTTTTTGATTTCTCGTTTTTCATCTGCGCATCCTCCTTTTATGGAATGGCCTGCTTGATAAAATCAATGATATCAAAAAATATTTTAGAACTTACGCATTTGCCCTCGACCAAACATCAAAGTTCATCATAAGCGGGTTTTTATGAAACAAAAATAATCTTTGGGCTGACCTCACCTGATGTTTGGCTCGGACAAACGCGTAAGTCATATATTTATTATTTTAAACAACCATCAATATCACCAAATTTAAAACAAATCCAAATAAAAATCAAATTCTGGGTTTGATGTCGGATTGCTCGCCGGCATTGAAAACGTTTTGGAAAAGTTCTTTGATTTGGTCATAGTTGTCGCCTTGAGGAAGCAAGATGTAGCCTGTTTCGGGGGTTGATTTCGGCGCATACAGCAATCCTTGTTTTGAATCTTCCAACACTTTCTGATAGATCTTGGGATTTTTCATGCCATTATACAGATCGAAAATCTTTCTCATTTCCCAAAGCTGCATGTCGGTCTGCACATTGTTTCCCAAATTGTCCAAAATGGCATTCACTTTTCCGAATTCGTTGAAATTGAGTTGGGTGACTTTTTGTTTGAGTTGTTGCAACAAAAGCTGTTGTCTTTTGGCTCTTTCAAAATCACTGGTCAGATAGCGTGAACGCACAAAACAAAGCGCTTGCTGTCCGCCAAGCGTGTTTTTTCCGGCAGGCAGATGGAAGTCGCCTCCACATTCAGGATTTTTGTTTTTGCAAAGCGGATATTCAGCCGTGACTTTACCTTTCTTGTTTTTCTTGGTTTGAAATTCTCCAGTGGGAATGGTGTAGACATCCGGATCGCAAACATTGACATCAGCAAATTGGGCACTTTCATCGAATGGTTTGGAAAGATCGATTTCAACTCCGCCAACAGTGTCGACCAATTGTGAAAAACCTTGAGTGCTGACAACCGCAGCATAGTCAATGGAAAGTCCGGAAATGTCACCAACCATTTTTTCCATGTCTGCAATTCCTTGTCCGGCGCCTTTTTCTTCGCCATATTCATAGACTGCATTGATTTTGCTTTTGGTGTTTTTGCCAGGATCAATGACCCACAAGTCTCGAGGGATTGAAACCAAGGAAATTTTGTTGGCTTTGGGAGAAATGCTGGCCACCATGATCGTGTCGGTGTTTAGTCCTCCTCCTGGATGATTAGCACCAAGAATTCCCAACAGAAGGATATTGATCCTGTCATCAGCCTCACCTTTCACTTGTCCCTGATTTGGCAGACTTGCCTGCACGATGCTGCCGACAGATTCTCCTTTGGTGGAAATTTTATTCAAAGTGTTTTCAATTTTCCAAAAAAACATGGTTCCCGCAACAACAAAAAATGTCGCGATGACCCCGAAAGTGATCCACCATTTTCTGCTTTTGTTTTTCAGTTTACTGGCATGTTTTTTGGCATGGGCATGCACGTGATGGAGCCACATTTTCTTGCCAACCGCAATCAAAATTCCGCGAACTCTTTTCCGAGAAAAAAATCTTACGATTTTTATAAGATATTTCCTGACAAAAATTAACACCAAAAGAAGTGTTCCACTTAAAATCAACAGCATGCCTTGTAATTGATGATTTGTTTTCAGTTTGCTCCAAAAAGTTTCAGTCTCCACTGTTTTTTTCTGAACGATATTTTTGGGAAAATCAACAACAGTCGTCATGCTCTGTCCTGCCACCAATCCCTTGTATGAATAATCAGCCACCATATCCTTTTTACCCTCAAGCCGATCAATGCAATCCATGGTGGCTTTGTGCAATCCGACAAAACATTGCTTGGTCACGTTTTCGCTGTCGATTTTTTGCGGAAGAGTCACTTTGATCTCCGGATATTTCACATAGACAGGCCATCTGTCACCGGTTATGTCCCAAAAAAATTCATCGTGGCCATTCAGAAATCTGATTGCTCCATTGGCGACATAGTGGATGATATATGTCTTTGCGCCTGTCACAGATTCGCTTTGGTTTCCAAGGGCAATTCCCAGATACAATTTTTTCGAGTCGGCGCTCAAAACCCGCGATGTCGCAAAAACATATGGATTGTTGTTTTCATCAGTGACTGAAACATTGGAAACTTCCACTGAAAAATTCGATCCGTTCAGATCCTGATAATTCAAAGGCACATATCTGATCGGTCCAGGATTGGACTGCATCCCATTGTCATAACTTATTTTTTCCGTCACGGAAACTGTGGCATCCTGATTCACAACCATGTCCACCGCATATGACTCGATGTGTTCCACACCATCAGGAACAATGCTTTCGGCCTTGGCCTGAAAAGCAAAAATTTGCGCCCACAAAAAAAGACTGATTGAAAACAAAAATATTTTTTTCATTTGGAATATATTATCTGGCAAAATCCTCAAATAACACAGAAATCCAGGTCACCAGACCGGATTTTTGGACTACTTCAACAACTGATTCAGTGTAGCATATATGGCTGTTTTGAAAAGCCGTCAAGACATAATAGAAAAGGGACACCGAAACAATCACCCTTCCAAAATCAGATGACCAAATGCGGCAAAAATAAGCAGCATGATTCCGATGACAAATTGTCTGTGCACAAGATGGCTTTTTTGTCGCAATTCATTTGGAGAATATTTGAATTTCAGAAAAAATCCCGAAATTCCCTCGATTACCATGAGTGCCAACACAATCTGCAGCAGCAGATTGTCCCTATAGCTGCCAGTCAAATAACAATGCATGAAAATGAAAACGATTGCCATGACGCCAAAATATGCATGCGTCTTGTTCATGAAAATCAACAATTTGGTTGAAAATTTTCTCAAATCAAAATTTTCAATATTAAGAGGCTCCAATCTTTTCCAAAAAGACTCTTCGTGAAAAACAATTTTCAAAACACTTCGCGCATACACAAATGCCAAAGCAAAAAATCCAAGTTTGCCAAAAATGTTACCTACTTCTCCAATTATCGTTCTGTTTTTCAAATATTCCAATCCTCCATGCAAATTGACATATGCCACATACCAAAGAGAAAAAACCAAAGTCAAAATCGTAAAAACAATAATTGCCCAATTTTTCTTTACAATTTCAATTTTATCAACCATACGAAATTATTACAAAATTTATTTTATACATACACTTTCAATTTATTTAAAATCTTATTTTCACATTAATTCTCCTTGCTCCATTTTATCATTTTAATTGAAATATTAAAAAGCCACAACCAAAAAGAGACTCACCTTTGAGTCTCATTTTTAATTCTTTTACATAGCGCTATTAATAACATCAAAGAACGCTACGACCTTGCAGCAATCTTATGATGATCAGAACCAGGGCAACAATGAGCAAGATATGGATCAGCCCACCAAACGTATAGGCGCTGATGAACCCAAAAAACCAAAGGATAAGCAAAATTGCAATTATTGTCCACATATGCTTTTGTAATTATTTTTAGTGAACTGTAATACAGCAAAATTGCGACTATATTTCAAAACATCATTGTTCATTTTTCACCATTATCAGTTTTGTAAGCATTGGAAAAAGCTGTGGGTCACTTAGTCCATCAATTTTGAACAAACTTATGCCTTTGATGTTGAGCTTCTGAGCTATTTCAATTTTTTGCCTCACAGCTTCGGCATCTTCAAACGTGACGATATGCTTTCCATCTTTGGCCACGTATGTGAAAGTCATTTCTCCGCCATCACTTCGCACCGGAGTGACATTTGCATCACTGGCCTCTTTCAATGCGTCAGGATGGCTGATGCTTTTTAATCTGACATATTGGTAACCTTTATCCAATTTGGTTAATCTGAATTCCCAACCATAAGTCGGAATTCCAAGCACAAGTTTGTCGGGAGAAATTTTTTGCAAAGCATATTGGACCACTTGCTGTACCCACTTGTTATCCGCATTGGGCGCCGAGGGAATCTCGCTCAAATTTTCAAAGGTGTTGGAGCTATTGATTTGAAACACCTGATCGTATGCCATCACCCTGACACTGTCGCAATTTTCATTAAGCGCGACATGATCATTGGCCCAGCTCATGGCCCTGGTTCCAACAAGGCCGGCTGGCGGCGAATCTTCAGTGCGCGCCTCAATGGTGCAAGAAAGACTTTTTCCTGCTGCTTGCAATTTGGAATGCAGAGTTTTGACAAAAGCACTGAAATTGTCCCGATCCACAATATCCTTTCCTTCATAATCAATATCCACACCTGGAAAATTTTTGTCGGCAAGCATGTCCACGATAGCTCCGACATGATGATCCAGCAATTCTGGATTTGCAAATGTTCTATGCATGGCCGCGGCATCACCCCAGAGAATTGTCGGGATGATCTTGATGTTTTCTTTTTCTGCTTCTGCTCTCAATTTGCGCCAAGGCGCATTGTCAATTCCAACCGTATCAACAATATTTCCATCCGGAGTCACACCAAAATCAAAAGGATTTATTTCATCAAAAATTTTCAAATTTCCCTCCAATGAATTGACGCCCGTTTCTTTTGCCCAATATGGCAGCCAACCAGAAACAAAAAATGGTTTTTGTCCAACCAACACAGGCTGACTTATTTTATTCTCAGTAGGATTTACTATTTCTATTTTCTTATTTTTAGTCAAAACAAAAAAACATGCACCGGCGAAAGCAGCAAGAAACGAAAAGATTAAAAAATATTTTTTAAACATAGGCAGTAAATTTTTGGAAAATTGGGATAAGATTGATACAAAATTATAACAAGCAAGTGCTACACTAAATAAAATTCAAACTTTGCAAATAATTGTAAACCAGGGAATTTCTAATTTTATTATTTTTTACCAATAAAATAATTTTTAACAATAATAACAATGGTATTTTTCTAATATAAATCCTATTGCAATCCATAGCAGTTAAGTGATATTTTTTACCATAACATTCAAATAAAACCTGACTGACCTCCTCGATACACTTCTGCCTATTTGAAGATATGCCGCCATCCAAAGAACAGACATGGATTTCTGGTAAATAATGTCCCCTTTTATTTGCCAAAAGCATTTGCAAAACAAATTTATAATCAGATGCAATTTTGTATTTTTCATCAAACAATCCCAACTCATCAAAAACATTTTTCCTGACAATCATTGTTTGGTGTCTGAATGGCATTCGAAAAAACGCCACACGCTCATCACCCCTTTTTATAGCATCCCGCTCCCATTTTCTGGATTTGATAATTTTGTCAGCATGTGTAAAATCAACATCATGTTTTTCAATTTCAACAATAGATCGTGAAAAGAAATTTTTATCCGTAAAATAATCATCCGTATTCATAATATTAATAAACTCACCCCTTGCCAATCCGATACCCTTATTTAAGGCCTCATAAATCCCAGTGTCTTTTTCCGAAATAAGTTTATCTATCCATCCCTTGTCCTGATATTTTTTCAATATCTCCAATGTTCCATCATTGGAACCACCATCAATAAAGATATGCTCAATATCTTTATATGTTTGCTCGTGAACACTTTTCATCATTTTATGAAAATATTCCTCACGTCCGTCTTTGATAATGTTATAGCAAGGCGTTATTACTGAAATCATTTTCTATATTTTCTATTGAAATCAGAATTCATTATATACTACCAATATCATAATAAAACACAAGCTATCATACAAAAAAGCGCTCAATTGAGCGCTTTTTATCATCTGCACAGGCGGCAGGAATTACGCGTCATTCACTCGCCGTCGCTCACTCGTTCCTTGTCTTGGTCAGCACTGAATGTTTACCCGCCTTTGGAGGGCTCCTGTGGTCGCATTCATCGACGCACGCTGCGTTGTGCCTTTCTGCTGAAAGTCAGATTGCTTAGCTTCTGACCGTTCGATTCCTACCTTATTCATATAAAATAGAAAAAGAGTAGTCTTTTTCTATTTTGCACGGGGTCGTGAATGACGTTAGAACTATTTTTATAAAGAAAAATGAATTTATTTACATACCAAGCTTGAAATAATAATGTTTATTTTTTTATAAAAATAATTGCCTCATCTAACAGATTCTTAAAATCCTTATTTTTTGACCACACTTCTGCTATTTTTTTCCTAAGCTTACTGTGTTGTGGATATCCACCATCATCAGACAAAATAATAGAATCAAACTCTAATTCGTTCAATAACACCGTTAACGATTCTTTCAAGTCCTCTATTTGATTATTTGTCAGCCCATTCTTTTTTAGGTAATTTTTATAATAATGCAAAAATTGAAGATGCATAACTTCATGGCAAATTGTTGTAATAGAAAAAGGGATACTATGCCACATAGAAACCATAAACCAATTTTCCTTATCATCATATGGACAAACTAATCCAGTAGTAAAATAGCAACCAAATTTATCTGTAAAAATGGGTTTTTGCGTAATATCTGAAAGTATTTTAAAGTATTTTTTCTCAACAAAATGCCATGATTTTTCCAAGGCAAACATTTCACAATTCATTACTACGTTTTTATATTTTTTATTTACACCTTTTTCAATATATTCTTCAACAATTTTTTGAGCACCTAAAAAAGTAGCTTTTTCTATCTTAGTTAAAAGTTGCTCTGGAATTTGAGCAATTTGTTTGCGCCAATTCAATCCAAAAATACTTTTGCTTTTAGCTATCAAAACCCAACTCCAAGCATCCTTTTTTAGATCATAATTGAAATCAATTTTATGCATACCTTTTAAATTTATCGCCCCGATTGAAATGACACCACCCTTCATTACAATGGCAAATTTTATCAACTAGTTATTATTTTCTGCATATCTCCTAATGGCCTCTATTAATTCTGGAGAATAATACTCCAAATACATTCCAGATTCATGCCTATATTTCCTAAACCATTCTGGATTTGTGTCTCTATATTTTTCTGCATATTTTTGAAGTGTTTGAAAATAAATTCCAGTAGATTTAGATAAGGAATTTGCAATCATCCATCCATCTGGCGCAATTTCATTTTCCCTATCTTCTTTCATTGTCATAATTAATTCTGGAGAATAAAATTCCCTGGAAACACCTACTTCATCCTTATATACATGAAACCATTCTGGATGATCAATTCTATATGGCTCTATATTTTTTTTCACCGTAGAATCATCGATTTTAAAATTCTTTTTTACTGAGGATTTAGTAACCCATCCAGAAGGCGCATCCCCTAATGGCTTCAAGAGTTCAACTTTTAGAATTACTACTAATTCTGGTGAATAATAAGGTCTTTCAATTCCATTTATATCTTTAAATATTTTAAACCACCCAGGATTGGATGTTTTGTAATTTTCTGCAAACTTTTTAACTTTTCCCTCACTAACACCAACCTCTTTTGTTAGCATAAAATTATTTAACCATCCTCCTGGAATTGCACGTGCTTCATTGATGATTTTTACTAATTCTGAAGAATAATGCTCTCTAGCAATACCTGCCTCATCTTTATACACATGGAAATATTCAGGATTAGACAATTTATATTCTTCAATATATTCATAAACGGAACGATATGTAATCCCCAGAGATTTTGATAATTGCCCAGCATTAAGCCATCCTTCTGGCGGGTTTTCCAATACATTGAATTCTTCAACAAGTTTTTCTATCAACTCAGGCGAATAATGTTCCCTCTCTCGACCAATCTTATCTCTATATATCTTAAACCACTCAGGATGTTCTATCTTATATTTTGCGGCACTTACTCTTATGGTATTATCAGAGGCGTTCACTATATTATTTTCTGATTTTGTTGATAACGAAGAAGCGGTCTTCCATCCTTCAGGTGCAACATCAACCCTTTCATTAAGAAGTCTTTGTATTATATCGACCAGCTCTGGAGATATATGCTCCCAGGGTATATTTTTTGTTGAATGTCTATAAATTTTAAACTCGTCAGGATTACTTTCTTTATATTTTCTCAAAAAATTATCCAGGATTTTAATTGAAACACCCGTCTTATTAGATAAGCCATTTATCGTTAACCAGCCATCAGGAGCTTTTTCGTATTTTTTTTCAATTTCAACTGACTCATCATGCTTATCAATAACGTCAGTTAAAATATCCCTTATCCGCTCTTTCCATCTTTGTTCATGACCATCTTTATTCTTATCAGAATAATTCAATGAAGAAACCTTGTCATGAGACATCCCAGATAGCTCCTCCTTTGTTTTTTTTATATATTCCCTAATTTTTTCTTGCTGCACATCATGAACAACAAACGTTGCATTCCCCTCCTCATCATTAACTAAAACCATTTTATTAATGGCTGGGATACAAAAAGATAAATAACTCAATCTTCTCATCATTCCTGAATCGTTAATACCTTCAATAATAAAATATTTCAAATTCAATTCTGTTAAAATCTCCATCAACATAGTTGAACGAGGAATTATATCTTTTTCTTTAAAACCTGCTCCACTTCCAAATTTCATTTCTCCCTCATCGGGTGGCAAAATAATTTCATCTATTTTTTCATACTTCTCAGGTAAACTAAATTTTCTATTTTCTTCAGTTCTTTTTTTAATAAAACCATCAACATCAAAATGGGCAACTGGTGATTGATTCTTACTTTGTCCTATAAATTCAAAAAAATCTTTTGCGTCCAAAAGTTCAACAATATTTTCCAATTGTGTTCCACTTCTTAAAAGTTCAGCAATCTGAGAATTTAATTCTTTTTTCATTTTCTCCCCTGGACGCTCAACTATTGATATATTTGGATTTTCCCAAGACATACTTCATATTTTTAAATCTTATATTTCAATTCTATCACAAAAAGTTCTAACTCACTATTGCTCCATACAAAAACAAGGCTTTGTATAGCCTTATTTTTCAATCTGCACGGGGCTATGGATACGACTAGGAACAATATTTTGGAAAATTGGGATAGAATTGATGTTAGATTACAGCGCGCAAACACACTGTTAAAGCAAAAAGCTAATTATTTCATTCCTTGCAATTTTATTGCGTCTTTAATAATTTTCAAACTATCAACTGGATTATGAAACTTGATATCATTAATATCATTTAAATCAATCCACTCGGGCATATCAGCATATTTCTTTTCATTTTCATCAAAATTATCTGTTGTTAAAATTCCTCCGATATTTTTACATAAGAAATACATAAGAATTGAATGGACATTATTTCCAGCAAAAGGCAGCTTAAAGAATGAATTTTCACAATCAACAACTTTGCTAATTTCAATTTCAATACCTGTCTCTTCCATAACTTCCCTCTTCAATGCTTCCTCGATTGTCTCACCAATATCCATTCCTCCTCCAGGGAAATCATATCCATCCCATTGCTTTGAAAGTAGAATTTTTCCATTTTCAATAATCACAGCATAAACGGAAGGACGAAAAGATAATTCACTTACTGGCACATTAAATTTATTTCCTTCAATATCACTACAAATAACTTCTTTCTTCATATTTTTAGATTTACGTTAATTTATGCCTATCTTAACACAAAATATTGCGAAAAACTACAAATTTTGTTCGAGGGCTAACTTCTCCATGCAAAAACAAGGCTCAACTGAGCTCTGTTTAACACGCACAGGATAGAATTAATAAAAGCCCGCAAGGTTGTGATCCTTGAACGGGCTAAAGACATGTTAGTCTTTTATTTCAGCAGAAACACAGAGAAACAAATCCCAACCATTCTTGCGAAGCATGCCGGAGCCCAGTGACTCGAGGAAAAGTTCTTTTCCTGCTGCAAGAACAATGAGTCTCACATCAACAGCGCCAATTTCTCCAGCTGGTTCAGATAGAAATTCAACAAATTCGCCAAAGTTGGATTTTTTAAGATCCGACTTGAGCATTTTGCTGTGATGTTCTCCAATTTTGCAAGAAGCCATAATCTGACCGTTGGTGTTTCTGTGTGGACGAACAAATTTGATAAATGCCTCCATGTCACTTTGAAGACGAGCGACGACTTGTTCTCCGGTTATTACACCTTCTTTGTACTTCATCATCACATCTTCAAGTGTTTCCCCAATCTGCATTGAACCATCCTTGATCATCTTATCAACATTTTCCATTTCTCATTCTCCTTTTTGTGGGCTTATGTAATTTTTAAAAAACTATTTGCAAAACAAAAACTCGACTTTTGTTCAGCCGAGTTTATCAGAAGAAGAATTGCATATAAAAATCTAGGTTAGATAATTTCTATAAAATTTCTTCAGGTAATTACGGCTAAACAAAATATGATCCATGCATGGAGACACGAAAACATGCCCATTTGTATGAATGGATGCATGTTTCATATTCAGTTGCCAATTACGCTGTTGCATAAGGGTTTTATTAAATTTACATATTACTATATCACATATTGATATTTTGTCAAATCAGCAAGAATAAAACGCAAAAAGCGCTTTATTCAAGCGTTTTTTGACATATTTTGCACGGGTCTATGGATACGACTAGGAACAATATTTTGGAAAATTGGGATAGAATTGATGTTAGATTACAGCGCGCTCAAGCCTTGTTACAGCAGATTTAAGCCTTGCCTTCCCACTCGTTAAAGAAATCTTTCAGATATTGTTCCATGATGACATGTCGGCCTTGCGCAATCTCTTTTCCGCTCTCCGTATTCATCAAGTCTTTGAGCAATAATAGCTTTTCATAGAAATGATTCGGTGTTGGACTGTTATTATTTTTATATTGTTCAAATGATTCATGCATTTCCGGTTTTATATCGGGATTGTACATCTCTCTATTCTTTGCACCACCATAAGCAAATGTTCTGGCAATTCCCATTGCACCAATAGCATCCAAGCGATCTGCATCCTGCACAACTTTTCCCTCAATAGTATTTATTTTTGATTCGACTTGTGCACCCTTGAACGATGCTTCCTTTATGATTTCACATACATGGGAAATAGTTTCTTCATCGACGCCTTGTTTCTCAAGCCATTCTCTTGCAACTCTTGGCCAGACTGTGTCGTCACCATCATGCATTTTATAATCAGCAATGTCATGCAGAAGTGCAGCCAGCTCAACAATAAACATGTCAGCACTTTCTTTTTGTCCAATGTTCTGTGCCATTTTCCAAACACGATATACATGCCACCAGTCGTGACCTGAAGCCTCACCTTCTAATGTTTCACGCGCATATTTTGCAGTATTGTTTACGATTTCTTGTTTGTTCATAAAAATATTCTTATTTGTTAATCACACAAATACATTCCCCAAGTTATGAGCTTATGAGACAGTGCCATGGTAGACCCAGAGGGTATATGACTTATATTACTATTGGGATAAATAAATTTTGTCATAGCTTTTTGACATAAAATCCCGATAAGTTCGCCAGAAGAATTCACCAAAGCTCCTCCACTAGCACCATATGTTGAAGCGTTATCTATCCAATATGAAGCACCTGTAATTTTTACTGGTATTGAATTAAAATTTCCATTGAGCATAATTTTATGTGTTGCACCAACCATACCACTTTTTATCATTCTAAGAGCCATAAACAAATCGATTCCCCTTGCCAACTCCCGCTTATTTTTTTCCATTTCTGGCTTGCCAGAATTGAACATAGCATCAACAAATGGTAATTTTACTTCATCAGGAAAACCAGCCATAAGTACCTCCATTCCGACTGGGGCTATGTCATCACAAAGCGGAATAAAATTATCTCCAACACTAAATTTATCTTTCGGCTTAAGAATAGCCAAATCAATATCCAAAGGAGAAATTGAATCTGACATATTAACATCAAAGGAAACATTGAATAAAACTGGCACATATTCCCTATGCATGACTTCACTTTTTTCATCTTTTCCAATAATGACAATTTTAGGGTTAACTATTTTATCAAAATCACTTATAACATGATTTGCCGTCAAAACAACTCCGTCATTTCTCACAACAACACCCGTTCCAGTGCTGACAAGTTCATTGCCAGAAAACAACAGTATTTTTTGTGTAGTAAATTCTAACTTTTTACAAATTTCTATCTTATCCATAGTTATTTTAAGATTATGATAAATTATCATTATTTTTCTCTGCGAAGTCCAAGTGAAACAATCCTCCATCATTTATAAGTTGCAGATTGGTAAAATTCAAGTGCCTCAGTATGAAAAATCGGCTTATTTCCTTAATGAAATCGTTATATTGCCAAATATTGTCGTGGACGGTTATGTTGAAAAAGAGATTCCTGTTTTCAATGTTGTTCGTTTTTTTAATCTTAGAATGAGCCACATCCCAATTATTCCTAATTTCCATAATTTCCAAGATAATCTTTGCCAGACCCTCATTATGATTTATGCCAAATTTTCTCACAAAAACTTCATTGAGTATATTTATTTTTTCATCATCGGTCATACTTAAGGAAAACGAATTTCTACCAGTGAAATACTCAATTATTTTGTAAAAATTTAAAAAACTTTCCTCATAAAATCCAAAATGCTCAAGCAATAATCCCTTTCTCCAATAGTTAAGCAGTGAAAGTATTTTTGAGTCCTTAAAATCATATTTTTCAAAACATTCAAGCAAATAACGAAATAATTCAATCGTGTCAGGATTATGTGTATCCCTACTGCTTTCATCTATGACTGCTGGAAAAGCGTCATAAGACAAGTGATTCAAATTTGGAGGCAGTTTCGGAAGAAATGTTCTCAAATTCAAATCTTTATTATTGTAAAATTCCTTCCTTAGCTCTTTATCCACTTTGAAATTATAACCATCATAATCACAAGAGGTCATTATCTCAGTAGACAATGACAGTATATCCAAAAAAGTTCCGACGCCTTTTATTTTCTGAATTTCTTCAAATTCTCCTATATTTCCAGGGCTACAATCTTTTTTGCTAAATTGATAAAGAATTTCCACTGAATTTCCAGAAATGGCGTAAAGTATTTTTTGAAATCTTCCTTTAAAATCAAAATTTCCAATTGAGGATTTGAATTTCAAATAAAGAATATAATCAATATTCGTTTTTTCTTTTTTGGATTCCTTTAATGTCATATGCTTTTCTTTTAGGGATTCAGTCACGGCAATCATTGGGACAAAAATAGACACAAAGAGACTAACCTGTAAAAACAGGAAAAAGCATCTCTGCAAAACAAGGTAGCCTTTACTTTATCAATGGAATAGTGGCACTGTTCAATCTACTCCGAGGCTGAGCTTTTTGTGAAAAAAATCACATTATACTTTTCAGCATCTTTTTTCAGCGCGGTGAGAATCAAGTTCTCGTTAATGGCTTTTTAGTCGGTGTCCCTCCTCACATCCCTTCAGAAAATTGCTTCCTCTGGGATACTTGTGCTTTCTTTTAAACACCTTCATTTTACGCCCCTATTTTGCAGTTGTAAAACGAAAACAACTATATCATAAAGAGATCGTACAAAACCAAAAAATTCCCGAAAACAGTCCTCTACAAAAACCCACACTGCACTGAAAATATAACCACGATACTAAAAAGAATTACAAAACTAATTTCGTAATTCTTTTTATTTTGCACGGGCGGCAGGAGTTACGCGTCATTCACTCGCCGTCGCTCGCTCGTTCCTTGTCCTGGTCAGCGCTGAATGTTTACCCGCCTTTGGAGGGCTCCTGTGGTCGCATTCATCGACGCACGCTGCGTTGCCTTTCTGCTGAAAGTCAGCTTGCTTAGCTTCTGACCGTTCGATTCCTGTTTATTATTTGGGCGGCAGGAATTACCTCGTCATTCATTCGCCGTCGCTCATTCATTCCTTGTCCTCGGTGGCGCCAAATGTTCGTATTCCTCACATTTGTCGGCGTTCGCTGCGACAATTTTCTGCTGAAAATTCTCTAGCTCACTGCCACCGGTTCGAATCCTGCCCATCTATAAAAATAAAGAAAATAGGATGTAATTCTTTGAGAATTACATCCTATTTTCTTTATTTGCACGGGGTGCAGGAATCGAACCCACGCCAGAGCTTTTGGAGAGCCCCGTACTACCACTATACGAACCCCGCTTATTCCCTATTTTGAAATTTCTTTAATCAAAAACATCATCTCTTGTCTTATTTCTCGCCCATAATATCTAACGCTTATACATCCTTGGTAATCTTCCTTTATTCTTTTTCCGGTATTTGGCTTATTGTATGGCTTGGTAAATTGTGATTCAGAAATTTTTGTGATTTTAGACCAAAACTTAATTTGCTTCTCAATGATATGATATTCATGCACATGAAGCAATACTCTAAATCTTTTTTCATCAACAGCAAATGCCTTTCGAAAAGTATCAATGAAATATTTTATAAGTTTCGGATCTGAATTTATAAAAGTAAGTTGTGCTTTTTCGGTTTTCCCTCCTTCGCACCAGTAAAGTAGCGCGCAAATTAATTTCAAATCATTCCTCAATAAAACACAATTACTGATTGTTTTCGCAGCACCTTCAGATATCATTTTATCTTCTTTCGCTATCCTATTTTCTACCGACTTTTTACTATTATTCCTACCGTCAACTCCCAATTTAATTATTCGCTCTTTAGCATTCTTGGATAATTTAACATCTCGAAGCCACAGACTTGCGGTGCTTTTTGATATTCCGAGTTTTTCACTTATTTCCTTAAATGAAAAGCCTTTTCTTCTCAACTTCACTGCTTCATTCTTCAAGTCCAGCTTCATAAAAAATTAAACTAAGATTATAGGTTACAAAACTTCTAATCTTAGTTTAACAATAATTCAACAAAATTGTCAAGCTATTTCAATTCCTTGTGATCTGTGTGTTTTCTGCAAGTGTTGCAGAATTTGTTCAATTCAAGTTTTTCTTTGATCTTCTTCTTGTTTCTTGAGGTGTAATAGTTGATTTTTTTGCATTCACTGCAGCGAAGTTTCACCAAATTTTCCTTTGTCTTTGTTGCCATATAATTGTCATGTCAGTTTTTATGTTCATTTGTTTCTGGCTTAAAACAATGAAAATGAAAACTTATTTTATAAAATCTTTTTAATTTAATTTATCCACTGAGCCGTTGACCGGAATCGGACCGGTGACCTCATCCCTACCAAGGATGTGCTCTACCAACTGAGCTACAACGGCACATTACCTAAGTAGTTTTTCAATTGGTTTTTCAAAAATCGTCTTCCGGATCCCGACTTTAAAAATTCCTCCCTACCAAGTGCATCTCTCTTAGAAAGATAACATTCTGCATAGATTATTTTCCACTTACCTTTTTTTCTTGAGGTATATGGTGATTTTCCAGCATTATGCTCCGCTATTCTATTTTTAAAATTAGACGTAAACCCAATATACCAACTTTGATCTTGGTCATTTTCTATGACATATACATAATAAAATCCCTCACGGCCGTGCCGCGTGATCATGAGCGTATATTGTTAATATCATTTCCCCGTAAAATAATTTGAGTACAAATTATCACGGGGCGCTTAAATCATTCGCAGTAGCTCATGATTTTACGCGGTGGGCAGAGAGGGATTCGAACCCCCGAAGGCGTGAGCCGTCTGGTTTACAGCCAGATCCAGTTGACCGCTTTGGTATCTACCCATGTGATCAGTATAAAGTATTATGTATAAAGTATGGAGTATAAAAAATACAAAATACATTCTACAAAATACATATTACATCACTTGAGCCACCCACCGGATTTGAACCGATAACCCACTGTTTACAAAACAGTAGCTCTACCATTGAGCTAGGGTGGCACCGTTTTTCCATCTTACAACATTTATTTCAATCTTTCAAGTCTTCTTATTCTGAGCCTTGCTTTCTGATGGGTCGGGCTCAAACGCAAAACCTGCTTGAAACACTCCAACGAATCTTGAAAATTTTCGCTTTCCAAATAATAGTCACCCAGTCTTTCATATGCTTCGATGTCCTTGGGATTGACGGCGATGCGTTTTATCAAAGCGTCTTCAAGTTTGTTCTTTTCCTTCATTCTCACTTCCTGCTGAGGCAGCGTGACTCTTGAAGCGACCATCGGACGAGGCGCGCGTCTTGGTTGGGAAATTTCATCTTGTTGGAAAACATCGGCTTGGACGCTTTCTTCTTGTGCGATTCTTTCCTCTGCTTCTTTTTGCAATCTGGCTGCACGTTGACGTTTTTCACGGATAACCTGGAACCATTCGTTGCTCATGTTGTGGAATTTGAGTGAAAGCAATTTTGAACGATGGATCAATCTTTCCAAAAATTTCAAACTGAAATTCCCAATCACTGACATTATTTTCATTCTTGCCTTTTCGCCATTGCTTTTTTCCTGCTCAACCACAAAATCCGCAGCTGGGATCTGGGCAGCTTTGCGAAACAAAAACATGATCAGCACTGAAACACTGATGATGATTATTATTGGCGGCAAAATATAGTTCAACATGGGAATATGGAAAATTTGAAAAAGTTTAAAGCAATGCTTCCTTCTTGACGACCACGATCGTACCATCAGCCATTCTTATTTTAACATCTCCGGTCAATACATTCAATTCGATGACTTCTCCTTTACCTTCCTTGATTTTCACGGAACTTCGGACTTCCGGCATTCCGACCATCATCTGTTGGTATTGTGCGGCTTCATAGGAAAGACAACACATCAGACGTCCGCAAGCACCTGAAATTCTCTCACTGCCACGATGCGCGATCTGTTGGACGCGCGCCATGTCGATCGAGATGCTGGGCAGATTTCCTGGAAAGCGCAGGCAGCAAAGATCTCTTCCACAAACTCCGCAACCGCCAAGTTTCCTGGCTTCATCGCGAGATCCGACTTGATGCATACGCACCGAGCGATGGAAAATTTTGGAAAGATTTTTCACCAATTCGCGAAAATCAACCCGCTCATCGGCAGTGAAAAGGATAACCGCATTGCTTCCATCCAGACTGATGTGCACATCAACCAATTTCATGTTGAGCATCAATCTTTTTATTTCAATCTTGCTCAATTTCAATATTTCACCTTTTTTCTCTTCATTCTTGGCCAGCATTTCCAAATCACGCTCAGTCGCCTTGCGAACAATGGTGAGACTTTTTTCCTTTGACACAACGCCATCGCCATCTTCAATGTATGCGATTTCATTGCACAAATCGTCTTTGACCACAACAGCATCCCCTTTTTGCAATTCAAGCTCGCTTTTGCAAAAACGTGCCGGCTCCCAGCTGTACACACGAACCGAATATTTATACATACCAATTTTGCCTATATTAAATCTTTCCGAGCGTTAATTGAAGGCCTACAATTCTAGGCGGGAAATTTCTCCAACCTCGATTTTTTCACCCATCTTGCCGATTTTTTCCACAATCAATTCTCCAATGGTGATTTCAGGATTTTTCACATAGGCCTGGGTCAGCAAAGCTGATTCTTCTCTGAATTTCTTTTCTTTGCCAAGCATGATTTTTTCCATCATTTCAGCAGGCTTTCCTTCTTTGGCCAAAAGTTCACGCCAGATTTCCTTTTCTTTTTCAATCAATTCAGCAGGCATGTCTTCCGGTTTGATGAATTTTGGATTCATGGCGGTGATGTGCATGGCAATGTCTTTGGCAAGTGCCACAAATTCTTCATTGCGAGCCACGAAATCAGTTTCACACAAAAGTTTCACCAATGCGCCCACTTTGTTGGAATGCACATAGGAAACAACCACTCCTTCGCCAGTGGTGCGATCAGCTTTTTTGGCAGCCTTGCTTTGTCCTTGTTTTCTCAAGATTTCAATGGCCTTTTCCTCATCGCCGCCAGCTTCATCAACAGCTTTTTTGATTGCCACCATTCCAGCTCCGGTGCGCTCCCTGATTTTTTTAACTAATTCAAACATATATTTGATAATTTGAAATTTTAAGTTTTAAATTTGAAATGTCAGCCATAGACTGATCCACCTTTGGTGGAAATTTTATCCTAAAATTTTAAATTTAATAATTTGATATTGATTTGAAATTTTAAACTTAGACTTTAAAATTTTGCCTATGCTTCTTGGATCGCCTTGTAGGCATAAGAAAGAATGAGTCTCAAGGATGAGATCGCATCATCATTGGCAGGAATTGGAAAGTCAACATATGAAGGATCAACGTTTGTGTCAGCAATGGCAATAACAGGGATGCCCATTTTTCTGGCTTCAGTGATTGCAAGGTTGTCTTCTTTGATGCTGGCTGCAAAAATCGCACCTGGAAGATCAGCCATGTTTTTGATTCCGCCCATGCGTTTTTCCATTTTTTCAAGTTCTTCCATTTTTTTCATCTGTTCGAACTTGGTGTATTTCTTAAATTCTCCGCGAGCAAGCATGCCTTCACTGTCAACCAAATAGCGGGTTCGTCCACGGATAACTTTGAAGTTTGTGAATGTTCCGCCAAGCCATCTTTCGCAAACAAATGGCATTGAAGCTGCTGTGGCCACATCGCGCACAAGATCTTTGGCTTGGATTTTTGTTCCCACGAAAAGAATGCTCTTTCCGCTTTTTTTCACGCTTTTGATGAATTCCAAAGCTTCCTGGATTTTTTCCTGTGTTTTTTGCAAATCAAGGATGTTGATTCCTTTGCGGGTTGTGAAGATGTATTCATCCATTTTTGGATTTCTGCGAGCTTTTTGATGACCGAAGTGTACTCCGGCTTTCATCATTTCTTCCAAACTTTGTTCAATTTTGGACACGTCAAGAGAAGCAAAATAACTTTCTTGCTCGTTTTTTTCCTCAGCAACAGCCTCAGCTGCTTGCACCTTATTATCTTCCATATTGTTTTATCCGGCCAAATCTCCTCAAAAAAGAGGCTTTCTAGCGCGAATTTCCTTTATGTCGCAGAGCGACCACCTACTTTTCCTTTGTATTGGCCAGAAATCCCAATTTTTTGAGACAGGACTAGCCAGAAAAAGTATGTTTTTTATTAATTACCAATACAAGAGCCAGTATAACCCAGACCTTACCCCTTGTCAATTTTCATTTACTATGTTAGGCTTTCTGAGTACAAATTTAACGCTATCAAACATTAATAGAATTTACAAACGACAAATCCTATGAAAAAGAAGATCCACCCAGAATACTACAGTGATGCGAAAATTATCTGCTCATGCGGAGCAGTTCTTGTTACTGGTTCAACCATCAAGGAAACACATGTTGAAATCTGCTCAGCCTGCCATCCTTTCTACACCGGTAAGAAAAAAGTTCTCGACACCACCGGACGCGTTGATCGCTTCAAAAAACTTGCTGAAAAGGCTGCAGCCAAAAAAGTTGCTCCCAAGAAAGAAAGAGTCAAAAAGGAAGCCAAGAAATAGTCTTGCAAAATTTAAAAAAGAAGTCCCGCGGGACTTCTTTTTTTGTTGATGCCAGCTTTACAAAGAACAGCAAATCACCTATAATCCAATAGCTATGAAAAATCAACTGGACGCAATCAAAAAGGAATACGATGAGATCACAGTCGAGCTGAGTTCGCCTGCGATTCTTGGTGATGCCAAGAAAATGGCAGAATTAGGCAAAAGACAATCCGAATTGCAAAATCTCATGCAGCATATCAATTCCCTGGAAAAAATCGAACATGACATGAAAAACAATGCGGAGATGATTAACTCCGAAGATGATGCTGAAATGAAACAACTGGCCATGGATGAAAATATTGAACTTGCTCAGAAAAAAGATGCCATTGAAAAAGAATTGGAAATCATGCTTCTTCCCAAGGATCCCAATGATGACAAAAATATCATCATGGAAATCCGTGGCGGAGCCGGTGGGGATGAAAGTTCGCTTTTTGCGGCCAGCCTTTTCCGCATGTATTCAAAATTTGCAGAAAACAACGGCTGGAATGTCGCTGTGCTCAATTCCAACCGCACGGAAGTCGGAGGATTCAAAGAAGTTGTTTTTGAAATCAATGGCAAACCGGGAAATCCCGTGTATCAAAAAATGAAATTCGAATCAGGAGTTCACCGGGTCCAACGTGTACCTGAAACTGAAAAAATGGGACGCATCCACACTTCGACAGCCACTGTGGCCGTTTTGGCTGAAGCTGAAGAAGTTGAACTTGTCATCAATGAAAACGATTTGCGCATCGACACTTTCTGCTCTTCCGGGCCAGGAGGACAATCAGTCAACACCACCAAAAGCGCCGTGCGCATCACCCACATTCCAACAGGCTTGGTTGTTTCCTGCCAAGATGAAAAATCACAACTCAAAAACAAGGACAAAGCCATGAAAGTTTTGCGCTCCAGACTTCTTCAAGCCGAAGAAGAAAAACGTGCCAAGGAACTTGGAGATGCCCGCAAAAGCCAAGTCGGAACAGGCGACCGCAGTGAAAAAATCAGAACCTACAATTTTCCTCAAGACCGCATCACCGATCACCGCATCAAACAGAATTGGAGCAATGTCGAAGGAATTCTGACTGGCAATCTTGAGCCGATAATCACCGCCCTTCAGGAAGAAGACATGAAACTGAAAATGGGCAGGGAATAAAAAATTCTAAATTATAAAATCTAAATACTAAATCAAATCTAAAATAAAAAAGTGTAAATGAAATGCATTTTAATTTGAACTTTAGAATTTAGAATTGAATTAGATTTTAAAATTTAGACTTTAGACCTTCACATGATCACCATAAAAGACATACTGGACAAATACCACAACCAAATTGATTGTCTTGATTTGGAAATCCTGATTGCAAACTCTCTTGGCAAAACAAGAGAGTTTGTTTTAATACATCCGGAACACAAACCAACAAAATCCCAAATTTCAAAGCTGGAATCACAAATAAGCAGACGCGCCCAAGGAGAGCCGGTCGCCTATATTGTCGGTCACAAGGAATTTTATGGATTGGACTTTGAAGTGAACAAGCACACATTGGTTCCGCGGCCGGAGACTGAGTTGATGGTTGAGCAGGTGCTGTCATCGGTCATCAATCATCATGATAAAATAAACGTTATCGATGTTGGAACCGGATCTGGCAACATTATCATTTCGATTGCAAACCTGGATTCCCGCCTCCGCGGGAATGACAAAATTGAATTTTATGCAATTGATATAAGCGAAGATGCCTTGAAAATTGCCAAGCAAAATGCCAAGCAAAATGGTGTTGGTGGAAAAATAAAATTCCTCCACGGAAGCTTGCTTGAACCTATATTGAAAAAATGTTCCATGCTTCATGATCCATGTTCCATGATTATTACTGCCAATCTTCCCTATCTCTCCAAAGAGGTTTATGACTCCACACCTGTTGACGTGAAAAAATTCGAACCAAAAACTGCACTCTATTCTCCCGAAGCAGGCCTGCAACATTACAGAAAACTTTTGGAGCAAGTGAAAAACCAAGTCATCGGTCATCAGTCATCGGTCATTTTGTTTTTGGAATTCAGCCCTGAGCAAAAAACCTCGCTTTCAAAACTCATCAAATCAATCCTGCCCCAAGCAGAAATATCTTTCACTAAAGACCTTGCCGGCAAGTGGCGGATATGTAAGGTAACCATCCACACTTCTCCCTCTCCTTAGATAAGGAGAGGGTTGGGGTGAGGATTAAGAAAGAATTCTCCCATGTTTCCTCCTCCCCTTAGATAAGGGGAGGATTGAGGTGGGGTTGAGCACTAGCTCCGCTCAAACCTCTCTGCCCTATGGGCATCTCTCCTCATCTGAGGAGAGAATTATTATGAAGAAAACTTTTTATTCCAAACCAAAACCCGCTTATTCAGCGGGTTTTGGTTTGTTGATATATCCTAACTTTTAATAAAGTCAGAGAAAATCACTAAAGTATCAAAAA
>JAQTLF010000002.1:0-23750 GCA_028715015.1 Candidatus Moraniibacteriota bacterium
CTTCAAGACAAAAGGTATTTTTTTTGGATCAAAGAAAAGCAACGCCAAAATAAAAATTGAATAGATAAGAGCGACATCATTGACGATAAAATTCACATTGAAAACCGGAATATTGCTGATGATCAGATCTGGCACATTGGTGCTGGCCCGTTCAGTTGCAAAATTTGCAGCCGCATCACTGATAAACATGCTTAAAACAAAAAGCATTATACTGCTCAAGGTTGAAAAAACAAATGATTTGTTTTTCCAATGCAACCTGTGTTTTGCAATTATCTTTTTCATATAAGCAATGTTTATTGAGCGGCTCCTGCTGGCTGGGTTGGCCTGATCTGGATGCTTTGTGCTGCCAATGAGCCATCGGGATTGCTTTTACCGCTGGCTGTGATTTGTTGACCGACACTCAGATCGGAAGTTGAACCTGCCACTGATTTATCAATGGATGTTGATGAAGAAAAGAAAACTATTTGCGAACTTCCATTGCGGGTTTTCAGCGTAACGCTGTTGTTATCTTTGGCTGTTATTTGACCTCCGGAAAAATCTCCCGCGCCTCCATTGGCCATGCCACCTTGGCGTTGTCCTCCTCCTTGCCCGCCAGCCATGCCACGTTGACCTCCACCTGCTCCAGCTCCAAAACCACCACCGTTTCTGCCACCTTGGGTCAATTGTGCGCTGGAAGCCTTGTTTGCTGCATATTGCATGCCGCCATAGAAAGCACCAGCAACCAATACTAGCACCACAACTATATTTATTACAATGTTTTGTTTTTTCATAATAGCGTAATATAATTTGAAATTTTTAATTTGAAGTTTGAAATCAAATCAAAATGACAAAATATTTAAATGTTTTAAAAAAATTATATTATTTAGAACTTACGCATTTGCCCTCGACCAAACATCAAAGTTCATCATAAGCGGGTTTTTATGAAACAAAAATAATCTTTGGGCTGACCTCACCTGATGTTTGGCTCGGACAAACGCGTAAGTCATATTATTTATAAATTTAAAATTGATTTAAAATTTTAAATTTCAAACTAAAGATTTGTACCCTATTCATATCTCAACGCTTCCATCGGGCTCAGATTGGCAGCTCGGCGGGCTGGATAAAATCCAAAAACGATTCCCACTCCGGCAGAAACTCCGAAAGCCAAGAGCACTGATGACATGGAAACTTGCGTGGTGAGACTGCTGACAAATTTCGTGACCAAAATGGAAGCTCCCCATCCCAGCGCCACACCTGCGGCTCCTCCCAAAAAAGTAAGCGCCACCGCTTCCGCCAAAAATTGCATGTTGATATAGATCTTTTTGATGCCCACTGCTTTGCGAAGCCCAATTTCCCTGGTTCTTTCAGTCACTGTGGTCAACATCATGTTCATGATGCCGATGCCTCCGACCAACAATGAAATGCCTGCGATTGAAGAAAGCAGAATTGTGAATGTTCCTGTGATGCTTGAGGCGGTGGCAATGATGTCAGCTTGATTGACCAAACTGAAATCAGCTTGCAAAGGATCTGAGATACCATGCCTTTTAAGTAACAAATCTGAAATCTGATTTTGCACTGCCACCATGGAGGCTTGATCAACTGCTGCCACGCTGATGGTGGAAACGAAAGTGTCACCAGTGATGAAATGTTGCGCACTTGTTATGGGCACATAAATGCTATCGTCCGGATTGGTGAAACCCGATCCGCCTTTGGCCACTGTGACTCCGATAACATCAAAATCAACATTTCTAATTCTGATTATTTGTCCAATAGGATTTGAGCTCGCACCAAAAAGATCGTCGCGAGCAGTGGCGCCAAGCACAGCCACTTTGGCTGAACTTTTCACAGCTTGATCAGTGATAAATGTTCCTGAATCCATGGCGATGCTTCTGACAGTGGCATAGTCAGGAACAGTCCCGACAATTTGCGTGTTGGTGTTTGTGCCTTTGGCTGTGACTTGTGCCCGCCGTGAATCTTCAGGCGCGATGGCTTGCACATTTTGAATTTCAGCTTTGATCGCATTGGAATCGTCCATAGTGAGTGTCGTATTGCTGCCTGCACCGCTACTGACACCGCCAGTCCGCTGAGCTCCTGGTCTGACAATGATCAGGTTTGATCCGATTGATTCGATACTGCTGGCAATTGAGGCTTGCGCGCCCTGCCCGATTGAAACCATGGTTATGACCGAAGCAATACCAATAACGATGCCCAGAATCGTGAGTCCGCTGCGCACTTTGTTGGCCGAAAGCGACCAAAATGTTTCCTTTAAAATATCAGCAATCATAGATTGCAATCATCAAGATACAAGATACAATAACCAAAAAATTAAGCTTGAATTTAAAATTTGATTACTGAATATTGTTTGGTGTTTGTATCTTGGTTATTGGTTATTAAATTTATTTTTTAATATCAGATTCTAACACACCATCCCTTATTGTTATAATTCTGTTTGCAAATTGAGCTATTTCCGGTTCATGAGTAATTAATACTATGGTGTGTCCTTTTTTATTCAGTTCCAAAAAAGCTTCCATCACGATGTGACTTGTTTTCGTGTCGAGATTTCCTGTCGGCTCATCAGCCAAAATTATGGCCGGATTGTTTATCAATGATCTAGCTATGGCCACCCTTTGCATTTGGCCTCCGGAAAGTTGGTTGGAAAGATTGTAAAATTTGCTTTCTTCCATGCCGGCATATCTCAAACACTCTTTTGCTCGTTCTTCCCTTTCTTTAACGGTTGTCTCTGTATACAAAAGCGGCAGCATCACATTGCGAAGAACAGTGGTGCGCGGCAAAAGATTGAAAGCTTGGAAAACAAAACCGATTTTGTTTTTCCTGAGCTCGGACAATTCATCGTCTTTCAATTTGGAAACTTCCTGACCATCCAGAAAATATTCTCCTTCACTAGGTGTGTCGAGAGCTCCCAAAATATGCATCAGGGTTGATTTTCCTGATCCCGACGGACCGATGATGGCCACAAATTCTCCCTTTTCGATGTCAAACGAGACACCTTTAAGAGCAGCTGTTTCCACATCTCCATTAACATATATTTTTTTAAGCCCTTTGCATTTGATCATATAAACAGCTTTTTAGCTTATTAGGCTTTAGCTTTTTAGAAAAATCAACAAGCACTAGCAAGCTAAGAAGCTAATGCCTGACAAGCTGTTTTTATCCTCTTCCTCCGCCAAATCCGGGAATTCCACCGCCTCTGTTGCCAGTGGTTGTCGGCGTGGTCGCTTTGGCGTTGGGATCGATTGTCTGAGTGACCACATTGTCACCAGCATTGATTCCGCTTACTATTTCCGTTTCAGTATTGTTGGCGATGCCCATTTCAACAATTTTCTGCTCTGGAGTTTTTGCGCCGTTGTTCAAAACTTCCACATAAGTCCTGTTTCCCTGGGTTTTGAGCGCACTGTTCGGCACAGTTATCACATCCTGTTTGATTTGGGTAATTATTTTGGCCGAAACACTCATCTGCGGTTTGATGCGAGCATCCAAAGAATCAAATCCGACAGTCACATTGTAGGTTACCACCCCTTGCGTGATTGTTCCCAACGCATCCATTTTTTCAATCTTTCCTGACATGGTGAGTCCGTCAATGGCGCTGAATGTCATCATAACTTTTTGACCGATGGAAACATTGGGCACATCGACTTCATTGACTTGCACTTGCGCTTTGAGTGTTTTGAGATCGCCGATGATCATCGGAGCATTGCTGGCATTGTTGCCGGAAGAAAGGCGGCTGAGATCATCTCCGTTTTTGACATTGATAGCACTGACAGTTCCTGCTATGGGCGCCACCACTGTTCTTTTTCCGCCATTGGCCAATGTATTGTTGTAGTCAGCCAACGTGGCATTGTAACTTTTTTGAGTAGCAATAACACCAAGCTTAGCTATGTCTATTTTTTCATTTAAAATCTTTTTTTGATCTGAAGTAGTCGTGTTGATTTTTTTTGCCGCTTTATAGTCAGCCTTGGCTTGCAAAACTTGAAGCTCGGCAGAATCCAGTGAATTTTTTGATTGTTGTAAAGTGGCAATCGCCTTGTCATTGCTGACTGAAAGATCATTGTTGATGATGGTAAAAAGAGTGTCACCTTTTTTCACGCTGTCACCCACAGCCACAGCCAAATTTGCGACTGTTCCCGTGATTGTCGGATCAACAGTGGCCAGCTGGTCAACCACGATGTTTCCACTGCCGGAAACAGAAGCTGTGATACTGCCCTTTTCCGCCACCGCTGTTTTGTATTGGATGGCTGCCGTGATTTGATGAGATTTATTGTACCAATAATATCCGCCCCCGATTAACACCAAAATTATTGTGGTTATTTGCCATTTTTTCAACTTCTTCATAGCTTATAAAAATTTTAAATTAAAATACTCTTATCAAATCAGCATTCACAACTCCATTGTCCCCGGGATTGCCAACAACCACAAGGTTGTCGCCACTTTTAAGATCTGTTATTTTCAGATCGGCTTGTCTGTTTTTGATGATGGTTTTGTCGCTGACTGCAATCGTGTTTTCTTTGCCATCGCGGTCTTTGATCACGACATTGTTGTCTGTAATCGAAGTGACCACGCCTGCGATGCCATGAGCATTGCGGAAATCGCGCCCTTCAAAACCTCGCATCATACCGATCGGTCCGCCAGCGCGCCTGTCCATCGGTCCGTTTGCAATGCGTTGTCCTCCCATCATTTCTCTTGGTCCGCCAATGAAATTTCTTTCATAGTTGGCGCCCCACTGATAGGAATATTTGGCGCGACGCTCCCCCACGTGCACGCCAGCCGCAAAAACAATGACTGCTGCAATGAAGCATCCCAGCAAGCCCAAAACGATTTTGAAATATTTTGATTCGGTTATTTTTTTGATGTCTGTCATATGATTTTATTAAAAATTATTAATGTTTTCTTCTTTGTCATTCCCGTGAAAACGGGAATCCAGGACTGAGCCGTGCTAAATAGCGAGTCTGAATTCCTCGTTAAGTGCGGGATGACAAATGCACAATTCCAATTTTGCTATTTTCCAGTTTCCCATATTGCCTGAGCAGTTCCAAAAAAACAAAAATTGGCAGCAGCATGGCGACCATGGTGGCCGTCGGCAAAGTTTCCAAAAGCGAAAAGACATAGTCCTGCCACAAAATTCCCACTGTTTTCAAATCAGAAAAACCAAGGGTCGCGATTCTGAAAAAATCGGAGGTCAAAATTTCCTGACCAAAAATCGCCACTGCCACAATGCTTGAAATTCCGGAAGCTGCAAATCCCATTTGGATAAAAAGCCTTTTGCGAGCAATTTTTTTCAGCTTTTCTTTTTCAATACGCTCAAAAACCGCCTGTTTCAATCCCTTTGGCGGCTCAACATTCAAACTATTGAAAATGTCTTTAAAATTTTTGTCCATGTCAATACTACGAAATTAAACATGCTTTAGGTGCAAAGAAAAAAGAGTGACGAATTCGCCACTCTTTTCAAAGCAAATTTTTATATAGACCTATAGCAGCTTAACCTCGTTCATATCTCTCACGAGCGTTAGTTTCAAGTCTATATTTCATTTCATTACCCCTTTTGATAATTTCTTCTTCAGTTTTAGAAAATTCAGGAACTTCGTATGATTCAGCCTCATCGCCTCTCCCGCCCCACACATGCGGTGTTAATGTTAATTTATTTTTCACATTATCATACTTACGTGTTCCAAGAAATTGCATACCATCAGAAAATATTGAAGCATGGCTATCAACCTGCGGGCTACCAAAAAAATCACCTCTCGAATATAGTGTATGCATGTTTGGTTGCGCTATATCATCGTAATCTCCATCGTCATGTTTTTGAATGACTATTAAATGCCCATTGTCATCAAAAACCCTTACTCCATGTTTTTGCAATACGAAAGCAATACTGTCTAGCACGGATCGATAATCCAAGTCTACTTTAGTGCTTCTCATATTGTCATACCAATACATGCGACCTCTATTAACCTCCATTTGATATATATACCCACTAACCTGTCCATTAGACAACACGTGAACTTTTTCAAACTCTTCCTTTGAAATTCTTATATCCTTATCAAACTTGGCAAATAATTGATTCAACTCCTCAATAAATTCTTCTTGTTTTTCACGAATTTCAGTCTTGTTAAGCTTTCTGTTTTGCTTTTCCATCTTTTGATGAAGCTCTTCATATGACTCAGTGATTTCACTTTCATCTTTAGCAGTTTTTTGCACGAAACCGCCATCAACATCCTTAAATTTACTCCTTCTTACTTCTGGCAAATCCTCTACTTTTTTGTATTTAGGATCGCCAGGATTAGCTACCCAGTCTTCGATTCCCATAAGTTTGTTCTCCTTTTATTAATTATTTGTTTTTTCTCTTACTAAAGAAGCTTATAAATCAATTATAGCAGATTTTAAGGCCTTTGTCCGTTTTCCTCCTTATTTTTTGGATATTTTCATTAGCTTATTTGATTGTAAAAAAACTTTCCTCTTCTGAAACCTCTACTTATGTAAAGATTTCGGAAAGGGTGACGAGAGAAAGTTTCTTCTCTCGCCAAGATTTTAATCAACAACCACAATCTCACCATCCTCCAACATTTTTTCAATGATTTCCAGCACTATATATGCCGGAACATGCACGCCACTAGGCTTTTCAATATCTTCACCAGCTGCTATTTTGGCATTTACAACGTCAAATGCCTTGTGAAGTATAACTCTCTCCATTTCTTGTTTGAGAATACTTCTAACATAATTCTCGCAGCATCCACCAGACTCCTTTGTGTTCATGCTACCATCTAATCCATGAATCACAGGCTCGCAATAGCACATTCTGTAATCTTTTTTCATGTAATTCTTCTCACCTCGTGCTACAACTGAAGTGGCTGCCAAATTAAGAACCCCCAGAAGCAGATGTTTGTCGCTTTTAGAAATTTGAATTGTCATGGCTGTCTCCTTTTGGCCTTTGGCCTATTATTGGGTTGTTGTTTAAAAGTACTGTGTTACGTTTCGTTTACTAATTCATCGTAACAAGCCAGTATACACCCAAATTGAAAAACAGTCAACGATATGATTACATACTTGCTTGACTTTTTACTTTATACAAGCTATAATAAAGATATTAAAGATAGTGTGTTGTAAAATTTTAACACTACAAATATGGACACAATCAAGGCGCTTTTGGACTTTGGGCTAACCGAACAAGAGGCGCAGACATATCTGACGCTTTTCAAACTGGGAGGCTCTACCGCCTCGGCTTTGGCCAAAGAAGCAGGTCTCAAAAGAACCACTGTCTACCCTATTTTAAAAGCCCTTTCACAAAAAGGTTGCGTTTTGGTGTATTTCAAGAAAAACCAGCAATACTATTATGCCCAAAATCCCAACAAATTGGCTGGGGTTTTGGAAAAAAAGTTGGATTTTTTCAACAGCATTATTCCTCTTTTTGAATCCATGGAAAAAAAGCAGGCCAAGACGATCGGTCTGCGTTTTATTGAAACCAAAGAAGAATTGGAAAATTTCTATAACGACGTGCTCTATCAATACAAGAACAAAAAATATCGCGTAATTGGAAATACCAATGAATGGGAAAGTATTGACCCTGAATTTTTTGCAAATTATCGTAAAGAAAGAGCGCAACTTAACACTAAAATTAAACTCCTGCTTTCAACTGATTCTCAAGTTTCAAATCCAACTGAAAAAAGTTTATTGCGCGAATTCAAATATTTGCCGGAAAAATATAAATTCAAAAGTACCATGAATATCTTTGATGATAAGGTTCTCATTATCAGCCCTAGTCAATCATCTTTGGCGGTGGTTATTGCAGTTCCCACCATGGTCGACATTTTCAAATCCATGTTCGAAATCATTTGGGACAGCGCGCAATAAAAAATATTAATACAAAAAGCGTGTCATAAACATGCATATGCACTTAATTGACACGCTATAAAAAATTTACTCCAAACTTTCTGCAAATTTGAATTTTTTGCGGAATACGAATTGCGCAGAAAAAGAACTGCGCGGCGGTGTTTGCTCTTGATTGTGCTGGTGTGCGCAGAGAGAATTTCGGCAATTTCAATAAAAGAAAAGCGTTCTATCACATACACGCCATTTTATTTATACACCATCGTTAGTCAACTTTATGCATATGCATAAAGTTGACTAATCGGATATGTTTAATTTCAAAGCAATAGCTAAAGCTTGAAGACTTTGCGCACAATATTTTCGTGAAGTATTTTTTCAGCTGTAATAATTTCGATATGTTTTTGCACTTGATATATTTCCGCAATCAAAAGAATTTCATCTTCGCATTCATATGGATATACCCACACACTTTTCTGCATTTGATAAAATCCTAGCTCTTTTATCTTGGAACGCAAGGCGTTTCTGGCTTGATTATATATTTTTGGCTTGGTGGGTATATCGAAAATCAAAATGCGCCATTTTTTGTCCCATCTGATTGGTTTTTGTATTTTCAACGTTTCAAAAGAAAATTCTTTTATTCTTTCTCGTCCTTTGTTTGTCAGTTTTACTTTGATTTTTCCGTCATCCATCTGAACCACTTCTATAAGTTTTCTTCGTTTAAGATTATAGACAGCATTTTGGATTTGTTTTTTGTTGTATTTTTTGGATTTTGAAAATTCTTTTGAAGCCAGCAATAATCCTGGAGCAAGCGCACCAGCAAAAACAATCCCGCCAAGTGCCAACGTCATCAGCAAAAACTTTCCCGCCGTGGCAGGAATGCCGTCAGATTCAACAAAGCTTTCTGCCAATTCTTTTATTGTTTTTGGTTTTTCTTGTTTTTTTATTTTCTTTTTCATATCTATTTCGTATTTATATTTTACTTCCCAAATATATTTTAGTCAACTTTGTGCATATGCACAAAGTTGACTAATTGGTAAATAAAAAAATATTCAACAATTTGAGTAAGCAATTTCAAAAAATGCTAAGGAACAAATCCATTTCTTTTTCGATAATCATCTTAAAAATAACAAAAATGCTATTGTGTTTATTTTTCATGACAAATTAACGCATATTTGTAATGAATTTTATACATATTTGCATATTTTACCAAACGTGGCTCAAACAAAACATAAAAAAGCGACAAGGAATGTTTTAGGGCCTATTAAAGTAGTGTTCTTAAGGCAAGTTGTTGGCGCAGAAAAAGAACTGCGCGGTGGTGTTTGCTTTTGATTGTGTTGGTGGGCGCAGAGAGAATTTCGGCGATTTCAACCAAGGAAAATCCTTGCTGGTGATGCAAAAGCAGGATTGTTCTGAGCTCGGGCGAAAGAGAATTCAGATAGTTTTCAGCTTCTTTGACATTGTCCATTTTTTGCAAAAGCGCATTGGAATGCAAAATTGTTTCGTCTTCCAAATTGTCCAAAATTCCATTACCATCTTCACTTTCAAAGGCGGAAAAGGGCAAAGTTTTTTTCTTTTTCAAATGATCAATGGCAGTGTTTTTGGCAATGGCGAAAACCCAAGTCGAGAATTTTTTCTTGGCATCAAATTTGGAAATATTTTTCCAAACTTTTACAAAAGTTTCTTGCACAATGTCCTCCGCGGCACTTTCATCGCGGACAAGTTGAAAAACAAAACCAAAAACAGGCTTCAAAAAGCGATCGATCAGCATTTCCAAAGCTTTTTCATCGCCTGCCAAAAAATTTTGCACCAGTTTTTCGTCTGTTATAGCCATAAAACATTAGTACGCTTTTTTGATTTTTTATTTGCATTTTTTATTCCACATGCACAGTTTCAGTTGAAACATGTTCGACTTTGATCCAATATGCTCCCAGTGCAGAAAGTATAGCAACGATTGCGGAAATGACAAAGACATAGTCATAGGCGGCAACTTGCGCTTTGAGAATGATAAGCGATGTGCCTATTTTTTGGTCGACAATTTTGCTTGAATTGATGAGGCTGTATTGGGCGATTTCCAACACTTTGCTGTTGGTGACATTTTGCAAAATTGTTCCAAAGACTGCGATGCCGAAAGCTCCCGCGATGTTGCGAGCCAAGGCCAACACGGAAGAAGCTGCCCCGATTTCATTTTGCGGAACCGCCGAAGCGATGATGTTGGTACGTTGCGCCATGCCGAATCCCATGCCGAAAGCCATCACTGACAAAGGAACGATTATTGCCAGAGCGCTTGAACGCGGATCAAGAGCGGAAAACATGAAAAGTCCGATCCCGGCCACCAAGGTGCTGGCCATGATCACCCATCTTGGTTCAACTTTGCCAGTGAGTCTTCCTCCCAAAGGAGCTGCCAAAACAATCATGAAAGCCATAGGAATGAAAAGATAGCCTGTTTGAGTGGCGTCATAGCCCAAATATGTCTGCGCAAAAATTGGAATAAGAAAAACTGATCCCATCATGGTCATGAAGACGAAAAAATTGTTGGCCAACACATTGACAAAAAGAGTGTTCTTGAAAAATTTCAAATCAATGATCGCATCGTGATGTCCTTGTTCAATGCGCACAAAAACATATCCGAAAATCAAAGTCGCGCCGTAGGCAATGAAACTGTTGACACTGAGCCATCCCCATTCCAATCCTTTGTCGAGCACCAGCACGAAAGAACTGAGCGCCACGCCCAAAGTGATCGCTCCCCACCAATCAAAATCATGTTCTTTGAATCTTCTGCCGCCTTCACGCACAAATGTCATGGCTAACAGCAATCCCAAAATTCCAATCGGCAGATTGATCAGAAAAACACTGCGCCAGCCGAAATTGTCAATGAGTGGTCCGCCCAGCAACGGTCCGAAAACCGAGGCGGCTGCGAACGATGAAGACCAGATTCCAAGGGCTTGCGCACGTTCTTTGCCAGGTTTGAAAGTATAGGCGATGATGGCCATGGCAGTCGGATAGTCAGCGCTGCCGGCAATTGCTTGGATCACCCTGAAAACAATCATGGAGCTGAGATTCCAAGCGATTCCCGCCAACATCGAACCGACAATAAAAAGGCTGAAGCCGATGATGTAGATTCTTTTTTGTCCATACACATCGCCAAGCTTTCCCCACACCGGCACAAACACGGCGTTGGCCAAAATGTATGCCGTGGCAATCCAGCCAGCCGAAGAAACCGTGATGCCAAAATCACTGATGATTTTCGGCAAAGCCAAGTTCACGATTGTCTGATCAAGACGACCCAAAAAAGTTCCCACGATCACCGTGAAAAGCACCCACCACTTTAAATTTTCCTGATTTATAAATTTTTTATGCATACAATATAATAACCAAGATACAAAATACAAACACCAAACAAAAATCCAAATGACAAAATCCAAATTTCCAATAAATGACTCAAATCCAAATGTCTAAAAAAAACTTTTTGGATTTAAGACCTACCTGCCGGTAGGTAAGGTTTTGGATTTTATTTGACATTGGAAATTGAGATTTGAGATTTTTTTGTTATTGTTTTTTTATTTTGTAAAAATCGTTACTTTGGCGGACATGCCATTTTTGAGTTCGCCGTATTTGGCAACATCAAATTTTATTTTCACGTCGAATTGTTTCACTTCGCGTTGATTGGAAATGTTGAAAACTACACCTGATTGTCTGGATGTCGCACTGATTTCATCAACAATTCCGGTGTATTTTTTCGATCCGGAAGCGTCCACGGTGAAATTCACCAGCTGTCCGACTTTGATGCCACCCAGTCCCTTGTCCTCATCCACATGGGCCACAACGCGCAAATCATCAGGATTTATCAGGGTCACAACAGGTTCGCCAGGATTGACAGTTTTGCCTTCCAAGCTTTGAGCATCAATGACCAGGCCAGCTTTGTCGGATCGCAAAATCTGATCGGCAACTTGCGCCACCGGGGTGTCGGACGAAATTTTTTGTCCGTTTTCAACCAACATTTTTTGCAAGGTGCCTCCTTGGTTTGAAGCTATCGTTATGGCTGGAGCTTCGATGTCAGCTTTGTCCGTATAGATCTGTTTGTCCGTGATGAAAAGATAGAATGCTCCCACAACGACAATCACACCAAGAAGTGCGCCGCCAACAACCGCAGCCGATTTGGTGCTTTTGCCTTTTGGTTTTTTTTCTTCAATTTTTTCAATATTATCGTTCATATGAAATTTGTTAACTTTAATACTTACACATTGCCCTCGCCCAAACATCAAAGTTCATCGTGCATGGGTCTGGATGAAATAAATATTATTTACAAACCTACCTCACCTGATGTTTGGCTCGGATAAATGTGTAAGTTATGAATTTAATTGCTTTGGATTAAAATGAAACACTGGCATGCATTCCAAGTTTTATGTTTTCATTTTCTTCTGCCAGTTTCAATTTTATTTTATAAGCCTGCTTGCCTTGGAAAGAAGTCGTGTTCGGATCCACTGAAATGACCTCGGCCTTGATTGTTTTTTGTTCTCCTTGAATGTCCAATGAAACTTCAGCTGCATCGCCCACTTTTATTTTGGCAACATCAAGTTCGCTGGCAAAAGCTTCAATGTTCTTTGCTGGATCATTTGAGGCAACTGTCAAAAATGATGGCACGGCTGAACCGGACACCTCCCCAATTTCCCCATCCTGCCTGGTTATCAGACCGTCAAAAGGAGCTTTCAAGATTGTTTTGTCCAATTGCGCCCGAGCTGCAGCCAAATCATTTTGAGCTGCAACAATGATGCTTTTTTGCACTTCCACATTATCCTCGCTGCTGGAAACCTGTTGCCTTTGTTCCTTGCGGGCATTGCCGGAAAAATCATGCACTTTCAATTTTTCTTTTTTCAAATCATGCTGACGAAGATCAAGCTCTGAGCGTGAACTTTCCAATGAAGCCTGGGCTGCCCCAATTTGCGCCTTCACATCAGCGTTGTCTTGAATGGCCAACACTTCTCCTGCCTTGACCACATCACCGACTTTTTTGGGCAGTGCTGTTATTTTTGCCGGCAACACAAATCCCAAATCGGCGCTTTTGGCAGCAGCCACTGTGCCGTCCAAAGTGATGCGTCCATTGGAATTTTTGCTGAGCGTTGGAGCATCTGCTGCTTTCGGGGAAGATCCATAGTTCAGCCAGATGTATATCATCCCTGCCAAACCTGCTATTATCACCACCATCAAGGCTATGCTTCTTGTTTTCTTGTTCATGACTGTTTAATAAATGTTACATTTGTTATTTAGATTCAGGCTGAAATTTTTTCCAAAATCTTTTCCAATTGTTGCTGCTCAGTGGCCGAAAGTTTGCTCAGATTTTTGCGCATTTTTTCAGCCATATTTTCCTTGTGACCTTCAAGAAATTTTTCACCTTTTTTTGAAATCACGATCCTCACGTTTCTTCTGTCATCGGCATCAGCCTCGCGATGCACCAATTCCGATTTGATCAAAGTGCCGACCAACGAGGTTGCCGATGGCGGAGCCACTCCCAAAAAATCGGCGATTTCCTTCATCAACGGGCTCTTTTGTTGTATATAACCCAATGAAATAAGATGTAAAAATGAACAATTTCTGCCTCGGCATGATTCTTTCTGCTCATGCATCATCTTGCGGGTTGCAAAAATAAGGGAAATGATATGGTCAACTCTAGAGCTCATAGTTAGAATTATTAATTGTTAGATGTTCTAAGTATATTCGATTGGTTTATTCTTGTCAACAACACAACGCCAAACTAAAACAACCATTGTTAATTCCTGGTTTAGGGAAAAAGACTTTGTTTTTTGCTGTTCCTGTTTCCTTTTTCGGCACGCTTCGCAGTCGCAAGACCATGACTGCTCGCTCGTCCTCGCTCTCGCTGCGGATGGCCTCAAAAGAAAACGGAACAGCAAAAGTAAAAGGTGCAGCGAATTTACATCTTCTTACGTATGACAATTTTTCAGACCACTATTCCACTGGAAAACAACGCACAAAGAAGCTGGCCATCACCAGCATGGCAAAAGCCGAAAAAGACAAGTATGCCCAAAACAAATATTTATTTTTGGAAAAATATATTGCCGGACCAATCAAAATCGGAAAGCCTAGCAGCATGTAGCGATCCCAGCTGGTCAAAGTGCCAGTCAAGAATGCCGAAGTCAGCAAAAGGACAGGAAAAACCAAATACGATTTTTTGACATTCTTCCAGGAAAGAGTCAGTGCAAAAATTGAAAAGACGAGCGATGAAAGATAGATGACGTATGGAAAATTGCTGCCTGTGAAAATGTTGCTGTCCAACAAATAAAATTTTGCCTCCATCGCAAGTGCAGTCAATGGACTGCCAAGCGATCTGCCCCATGTTTGCTGGGTTGCCAAAAAAGCCAAAGGGTTTCCGAATTTGAAATAGTTGAACGCGACAAAACCGCTGAAAGTCGAAATTGGAAACAGCAAAGGTGTCCAAGAAAATTTCTTGAAAAAAATCCGCCAATCCCAGTCGTGCATTTCCGCATACAAACAAAGCAGCGTAGGCATCATGAAAATTCCATACGGTTTTGTGATTGCCAGCAAGGCCGAAACGATGCCCGCCATCAGCCACTTATTTTTGCGTCCAAAATACAAACTCAAAACTCCAAGCAAAACAAAGAGTGCTTCCGGATATCCTGAAAGCAGGAAATAGGCCGGAGGAAAAAACAAAACCGCTGCCACCACATTGCGACTGACAGTTTTTGAATGGTCAAAAAGCGCCAAACGATACAAATACACCGCCATCAATAATGAAAACATTATATTAAGCCCGAAGCTGACCCTATCATCCCGCAACCTCACAATAAAATTCGTCGCTTTGATTGCGAGCGGATACAAAGGAAAAAAGGCGATGCTGGAATTTTTTTCAGTCGAAAAAGTGTACCCATGCCTGGCAATGGACGTGTACCAAAAAGAATCCCAGCGATAATATGGCAACTGATTTTTGGTGTTGCAAGTTTTTGCGCCATAATGCGAAAGCGAAAGACTCGCAATGCCAACAAGCATCAACAGTCCCAACCATATCAAAAAAATTTTCAATATTTTCTTATTCATATAAATAATAAAAAATCCGCTAAATTTATTTCTGCAATTTGCGATACAATCCGCTTTGCAAAATTGATGGCAAAACAAATTCATATATGAAATACGAAACCACGATTGCTATCACCATGCTGCCGACAATGTCCGCCACGTGATGGACTCCAGCCAAAACGCGTGCTCCGCCAACCAACGCAGCCAAAACAAAGAGAGCCACACCGGCTTTCTTATTGAAAAAACAAACCGTCGCCGCCACAGTCGCACTCAAAAGAGTATGGTCCGAAGGAAAACCGTTGTCGGCCACATGAAAAATCAATGGTGAAAAATTCCCCACCACGAAAGGCCTTGGATCATAATATACAAGGGAAGAAATTTTGGCCAAAACATAGGCGACTGGCAACGTGATGACGGCGAAAACCAAAAATTTCTTTTTGTTTTCTTTGTCCATTTTGAAAACAACAACTGCCGCCGCCAATAGCAGAACATAGATCAAATATTTCGCTCCAAAAATGATGATGTTTTCCATATGGATTTTTATTCCAAAAAAAATTAAAACAATATGCTAATTCTAGCATACAAATCAAATTAATCGACAGCCAAAATTGCTATGTGTACAATTTGCCGTATTTTTGCCTTAATTTGGCTATTTTTGGCGCAATCACAATTTGGCAATAAGCTTGATTCGGATTTTTTTCAAAATATTTCTGATGATAATCCTCCGCAGGGAAAAATCTTTGAAGCATGGCCGCCTCGGTGACGATCGGATTTTCCCAAACGGCAGCGCTCTCGATTTCTTTCATCACTTTTTGTGCGACAAGAAATTGTTTTTTATCCTCACACAAAATAATCGAACGATATTGGCTGCCAACATCATTTCCCTGCCTGTTTGGCGTGGTGGGATCATGCACTGTGAAAAAAATGTGTAAGACATCCTCCAATGAAATTGTTTCTGGATCAAAAACTATTTTGACAACTTCCGCATGCCCTGTTTTTCCAGTGCTGACAAGTTCGTAATTGGAAGCCTTTTCATCGAGCTGAACTGAGCCTCCCGCATATCCGGAAACAACTTCTAAAATTCCTTTCACATGAAGAAACACTGCTTCCAAGCACCAAAAACACCCGCCGCCAAGCACGATCGTTTCAGAATTGTTTTTTGCATCAATGTTGTCCATCTTGTTTGCGTTTGAAATTCAAAGCCAAAGAATTTATGCAATATCGTTTTCCTGACGGCGCTGGCCCATCATCAAAAACATGTCCCAGATGCGAACCGCAACGCGCGCACCTGACTTCGGTGCGACGCATACCCAAGGAATCATCGCGCAATTCTTCAATGTTTTCATTGTCTATGGGCTCGAAATAGCTTGGCCAACCGGTGCCAGATTCAAATTTTGTTCCACTTGCAAACAAAGGCAGCTCGCAGGCGGCGCAATGAAAAACGCCTTCGCCCAAATCTTGTTTGCGCCAAGCGCACGAAAAAGGACTTTCGGTTCCCTTTTCTCTCATGACATGGAATTGCTCGGGTGTCAGAATTTTTTTCCATTCATCTTCAGTTTTGAAAATCTTTTTAAACATAGAAAAAAGCGTATTATTGTTGTCCTTAATAATACGCCTTGAATGCTTTAATATTGCAGCCAAACACTATTTTTTGTGTTCCGCTCTTTTGATCACTCTTCGTTGGCCGCGCTTGCTGGCCTGAGCGCTGTTGGCTTCGCGCTTGGCCTTGGCTGGATCGAGATCTTTTTTTAATTTAAGATAATTCAAATAGCGTTCTTTTGAAATCAGTCCGTTTTTCAAAGCTTCAATGACGGCACATCCCTGGCTGAATTCATGGTCACAATCATTGAATTTGCAATTTTGGGCAAACACATCGATGTCATCAAATGTTTCGTTCAATGATTTTTCAGTTGTCCAAAGTCCCAATTCGCGCATTCCCGGAGTGTCGATCATCAATCCTCCCGAAGGAAGAACCAATAATTCCCTTTTCGTGGTGGTGTGTCTTCCTTTGCTGTCATCGATTCTTATCAATTCAGTTTTTTGTCTGTCACTTCCCAAGAGAGCATTGACCAAAGTCGATTTTCCAGCTCCGGAAGATCCCACAAAAACAACACTCATTCCCTTGATGATGATTTTTTCAATTTCCTCAATGCCGTTTTTGTTTTTCGCACTGATCAAAAACATCCTGATGCCTGACAAAATTTCAGCAACTTCATCAATTTTGTTTTGGGCATTTTCCAAAAGATCACTCTTGTTCAAAACAACAATCGGTTCGCATCCGCCTTCAATGGCCATCGCGATATAGCGTTCCAAGCGACTGACATTGAAATCTCCGTCCAATCCCTGCACGATAAAAGCTATGTCGATGTTGGTGGCAATGATCTGTTCAGCAATGTCTTCTCCTGCCCGTTTGCGGGAAATTTTTGATTTTCGCGGCAAAATTTCTTTGATGATGGCTTTTTCTTCCCCTTGAAGTTTTTCAATCGCAACCCAATCTCCGACTTTGGGATAGACAGTTTCATCTTTGGCATTGCGCCTGAATTTTCCTTGGATGATTCCCTCCAATTCTCCCGACTCGCTGTAAAGCAAATAGCCGCCCCTGTTTTCCACAGCCACGCGCGCCACATTTTGTTTTTCTATTTTAAAATTTTCCGGCAAGGATTTTTCATACAAATCCCAACCCAATAAATCCAAGTTCATAATTTAGTCATCTAAACATTTAAACATGAAATTAGAATCTGCATGTGCATCTTAGCACGCTTGTATGTTCATATGTTTGTATGATTGTATGATTGTATGATTGTATGATTACATGATTACATGATTACATGATTTTAGCAAAACAAAAACCCTCCGAGGAGGGTTTTTGCAAAATATCTAAATACGAAAGTATTAGTTGATTTTTGAAACGTTGACAGCGTTTGGTCCTTTTGGGCTTTCGCTTACTTCGAACTCAACTTTGTCTCCTTCTTGCAATTCATTGAATTCAACATTCTGAAGTTCTTTTGCGTGAAAGAAAAGGTCTTTGTCACTTCCTTCTTGGGAAATGAATCCGAATCCTCGGTCTGTCAAACGCTTGATTGTTCCTTGGTTCATTGCGTTGTTTGTTGTTTTAAGTTAAATGCACAGATGTTTTGCTGCTCAAACATGTTCGACGTTTGTACTTGCTTGCGCACCAACTGGTGCTTTTTAAATATAGCACAGCCAAGCAAAAAAGTCAATAGCTACCAGTGTTTGTCGATTTTCAAGGACCAAAACCTAGCAAATCGCAACTCACCAAGCAATTGTAATTTTTATATAAAAAAGCGGGATTGGCATTTGCCAAGCCCGCCATTAAAAACATACTTCGATTTTGTCCCTTTTATTTTTTAAATATTTTTTAAACATACAAAAGGAACACCATTACGAGAAGATGCTGCTATCTTAACTTTGCTGAGCAATTCTTCATGTGGTAGCTTATAAACTTCCTCCGCCACTTTAAGAACATCACAAATGGAAACTTCCCAACGAAAAATCACGATTTTAATATCCCCATAATCCAAAACGTGATGACAGTCCATAGCCAATCTCCTTTGCTCTTTTTCTTTCTGAGAGTTGTTAGAACTTGCCGAGTTCTACGTGTGCCTCTCGTAGCGCATCAAGCACAGGATTGAAAAGCACAGACAGGAGATCGTTTGAAAGCAGGAGTTTGTGTTTTTCAACCAATCGCACTTTCATTTCTCCAATTGTATCTCTTCCCACATAGCACGGAAATTTCTCACCAGACCAAAGACGCCACATTCTTTGATATTCCCTGCCTTCATATTCCACTGACTTAAATACACTATTCTTGAAAAGCTTATTCAACACTAAGACTGAAAGGGACTGGGCAACCCCTTCGGGAACGATTGTCATATCCTGATAAAACGCAAGATACAAAAATCCCTTGAAACCTAAGGTATTGAGTTCGAGATTGGTTGCAGATGCAACGTACATGCCACCATCTACCAAAACCCTGTGTTGAGGATTTATATCGCTTATGGATACGGCCTTTTGAACCGCCTTTGACAAATCACCATTGAATCTCGAATAAACAACCAGCGAATTATCAACTTCTTTGGCTACAGTTAACTCATTTTCGGTTTCCATGATCTATCTCCTTTTTTTATATTAATAGCTATGAGTAATCGTGGTCTTCTCAACCAATGAAACCTTGTCGAGTTGTCCATTATTATATTCGATAAGAATCTGCGCTTTAAAACTCCTATACCCAACCACGGGAACATATCTCAAGTTAACTTCTTTCGATAATTCAATGCAGGCATATTTGGCTGAATCATTGGCATTTTGACTTAAAAACATTACAACACCAATTACATTGAAAACCATGACGACACCCACCATCGATTGAGTTGATGCAAACGGGAAAAAAAGTACGGAAATTACCCATAAGATTGCCCCAGTAGCCATAATAGTCCCTGAAGTTTTATGTACTTGCATGATGATACCTCCTTTTTATTTGTTAAAGAACAGTGCAATATGTCACAATTTCTCATTTTTGTATTTTTTAATAGTCGATATTTTACATATTTTTATTTCAAACAAGCCTTTTTCTTTGTTTTTTAATATTCTTGTCGGTTTCAATTGACAATTTTGCTGATTTGGGATATGATGTAGCCATGAAACAATCACAGATCCTCACAACAATCCAGGATGCAGGGCTCTCTGAAAAAGGAGCTCTGGTATATTTTGCCCTGCTGGAGCTCGGTGGTGCGTTCCCCTCTCGGGTTTCTAAGCACACCAAACTCAAGAGAAGCACGGTCTATGAAGTCTTGGATGATTTGGCGATCAAGGGCTTGGTGAGCGAGCTGGAAAAACGAGGCAAATATTTCTATTCCATCGAACACCCAAAAAGACTTCTTCATTTCAGCCAGCGATCGATTGCGAAAGCTGAGGAGCAATATCAAAAACTTCAGGAATTTTTGCCGGGCCTCGAGGGAATGTACGCGGGAATCACAAACAAGCCGAAAGTTTCATATTTTGAAGGCACAGATGGCGTGATGGAAATCTATGAAGACCATATTTCAGGAAAGAAAAAATATGAGATGATAGGCTTTGTTAATATTGCAGAAATAATGCAATTTTTGCCCGAGAAAAAATACCGCGATTATGTTCGCATCAAAGAAAAGTTAGGGATAACCACAAGAGGAATTCTGCCTGACACAACAGCAGACAGAGCCTACGAAAAAACTGCCTATATGGCAGCTTCAAAAAAAATTCTTCCCCAGGTTCGATTCATTTCCAAAGAAGAATTCCCCTGGAAAGGCGACATCACAATTTATGCAGAAAACAAGGTTTCAATCATAAGCTTCGACCAGCAGAAAGTTTCCGGCATAATCATTGAAAGCGAAACAATCCACCGTATGATGCGCATGATCTTCGAACTTGCTTGGAAAGGCGCTTTAGTAAAATAAAAAAAATCCAAGCTCAATGCTTGGATTTTTTGATGACTGATTGCTGATGACGAATGACTATAATTACATCATTACTTTTCCAGGTCCAAAATCTCATCAATTCTGATCTGCTGCACAAATTCGGGAACATGGCTGACTAAAATCATGGCGCCTTCATATTTACTGAGAGCCTCGGCGATGATTGGCAAATGGCGGAAGTTGATGTGATTGGTCGGCTCATCCAAAATGAGGAGTCCCGGTTCTTGCAACACCAGACGCGCAAAAGCCACCAAGCCTTTTTGTCCTTCTGAAAGTGTGCCAATTTTGGAATTGATCATTTTCTTGTCGATCAAAAAACCGCTGGCCACGCTCCTGAGTTGTTGCTCATCAGTCCTGTTCATGACGCCCGCCAATGATTCATAGACAGTGTCTTCAAAATCAAGTGTGGAAAAATCTTGGCGATAATATCCAACTCTGACACCTTCGGAAATTGTGGCTCCCTCGGTTTTGCCTGTGGCCAACGATTCCAAAAGCGTGCTTTTGCCGATTCCATTTGGTCCTGAAAGCAAAAGGTGTTGATTTTTTTTCAAAGAAACATTGGCTTCTTTGGGATATGGATGATGGTTGATGATGACAGTCAATGAAGAAATTTTCAAAAGATCGCCTGAGAGTTCCGGTTGCGAAGGAATTGAAAAGCTCCTGATGGCCTGGTCTTCCCTTCTCACATCAACCTTGGCAGCTTCCATTTCTTCAGCCTTGTCGCGCATCCTGCGTGCCACCAGACGCATTTTTCCTCCTTTGTTGGCAAAGAAATTGGCCTTTTCTTTGTTGGCAATAATTTCTTTTTCATATTGCGCGTTTTTCATTTTTTCTTTTTCAATGCGCGCAGCTATTTCAGCCACCACCACATAATAGTCCCCCAGATATTGGTCGACTTTTTTAGTGAAGACATCCAGATATAGAACTCCGTCAGTAAAAGAATTCAAAAAGTCGGCATCATGCGAAATCACGATGCAAGTGTTGTGATAGTTAACCAAGAATTGTGTCAGATGCGCGATGCCAGCCTTGTCCAAGTTGTTGGTTGGCTCATCCAAAATCAGCAAGTCAGGATTTTGAATCAAAGCCGAAGCTAGCAGCAGGCGCGCCTGTTGCCCGCCAGAAAAAGCCCTGATCAATTTGTCATGCGGTGCATGCAGATTGACCACCTCCAAAACAGCATCAATTTTTGGGTCGATGTTATATATTTTTCTTCGGCCCGACGAAGATTCATCAAAGTCCGGCTCATCAAAACATTTTTCAAAAAATTCTTTCACGGTCAGATCAAGCTGTTCGCGAGGAATGACCTGCTTGGCAATCGCAATTTTCAGGCGATCATCCACAAAAATCGATCCGTCATCGGCTTTCAATTCTCCGGTGATGAGCTTGAAAATAGTGCTCTTGCCGGCACCATTTTGACCCATCAAGGTCATTTTTGTGCCTCTCCTAAGCGAAAAAGACGCCTCTTCCAAAATTGGCTTGTCGTGACCATATTCGAAAGAAACTTTGTTAAATCGCACTGCAACATCATTATTTGCCATAACACAACACAGCTTTTAGCTTCATTAGCCATGCCTGCCATCGGGCAGGTTCACCAGCTTTTTAGAAGATGCCTTAAATAAATAATTACAAAAAATCAGGTAGTCAATAGAAATACCATGAATTACAAGTTTAGCGCATATTTATCAAAAAGAAAAGAGCTGACCACAAACAGCCAGCTCTTTTAAGACGATTAGCAATATTTCAAACATTACTCCACTACCTTGAAACTTGCTGCGGGGGCATGGCAGATCGGACAATTCTCAGGAGCTTCTCCCAATTCGAGTTGGCCGCAAACTTGGCAGACAAAATATTTTTGCTCAGCAATGTCATTGCCTCCTTCAACCTCTGCCAAAGCCGCGGTGAATTTTTGTTGATGTGTTTTTTCAACTTCATTGGCACCAAAAAAACCGATCCTGGCAGTCTCTTCGTTTTCTGCTTGAGCCTCAGCAATGAAACCTGGGTACATGTTTTCAATTTCATATGTTTCTCCAGCAAGCGCACCTTTTAGATTTTCAACTGAATCTTTCACTTCTCCCAAATTTGTCAGATGTTTCAAGGCGTGAACGGTTTCACCTTCAGCCACTGCACGAAAAAGTTTAGCTAGATTGTTTTTTCCTTCTTTTTCTGCAGCTTTGGCAAAAGCCAAATATTTTCGATTGGCTTGTGATTCCCCTGCAAAAGCCGCCTTCAAATTTTCTTGTGTTTTTGACATCTTTTTTTATTATTATGAATTAATGTTTATATTATACATATTAATCTACGCGACCTCAACCATAAATCTTACAATGTCTTCAACCACATTTCTTGTTTGACCGTGAGTCGGATTGTAGTGGATGTATAAATCAGGCTTGCCGTTTATTTCTATGATATGGAAACTTTGCGCGTGTGGATCAAGGGAAATGTCTGAGCACATCACATCGATGCCCACCAAATGTTTGCCCACAACTTTTGAGGCGGCCACGCAAATTTTTTCCACGTCTTTGTGAACAACGTCAGTGACATCCCTGGTTTCCCCGCCTTCAGCCAAACAGGAACTTTTTTTGATATAGGCAATTTCATTCTTAGGCATAATGCTTTCCAAGGTGACATTTTGTTCTTGCAAAATTTGCTGCAGTTTTTCATCAAATTCGGTTCGGCGCTCTGTTGCTGATTGCTTTTCTTCAATAATTTTTCGGATGGTGGAAATGCCGTCACCCATGGCATATGGAGGAATCATTTCCAACGCGCCGATGACTTTTTCATCCAAAACCAAAATCCTGTATTCTTTGCCAAACACCATTTCCTGGGCAATCATACTGCGATAATGAGGCAGTTCATCTTCAAGCATATCCAAAGCATCTTTCACGTTTCCGATAAGCGGAAAAATTCCGCGGCTGTTTGATCCTTGGGCATCCTTCAAGATTATTGGATATTTCAATCTTTTCAATTGTTGTTCTGCTTGTTTTTGATCAAAGCTTTTTTTGTAAAAACATTCCGTTTCAGGCGATGGCAAACCATTGGCATCGAGCAGTTTGTGAGTAATGTCTTTGCATCTGGTCAGTTGTCCGCTCACGAAAGATTGTCGAGTGATGGAAATTTTGCGTTCCAACAAAATGCGCTTGCCCATCACATTGATGTAGAAGCATCCTCTTTCAGGAACAAATTCCTCAATGGTGCCTCCCATGTTCAAAACAGCATTTTTGATGATTAGTGGATTTTTTTTCATGAAATTGTATTGCTTAGGTAAAAATGTCCCCACTTCTCAAAGCTACAATTGCAACCAAAGACAACCAGTGACCCAAATAAAAGCTTTTAAAATATATAAGTCCGCTGAAAATTGAACAAGCTCTTTTCATCAGACATTAAGTATGCAATATTTGGACCAAAAAGTCAATTTCA
>JAQTLF010000002.1:23850-60665 GCA_028715015.1 Candidatus Moraniibacteriota bacterium
ATTGTCACTATTTGAAAAGACCATACACAAGCTTGGACAAATGAACCGCCCTCTTATCGACATACACATAGACCAGATAGGACACCAGAAAGATAAGAGCGATAGAAAGTGCAAAGGCGATCAAAAATGCTGCCGCATATGGCAAGTGCTGCACCAATTTCAAAAAAACAAAACTGGAAAATGAGCCCAGAATGATGAAATGCAAAAGATACATGGCAAATGAAATCTCACCCAAAAATATCAGATATTTCAACGAGAATATTCTTTGCATTTTTCTGGACTCCAGCAAAACCAAAATGACAAAAAATGCGCCGATCACGTGATAGAGCACGGCTGAATTTGCCAAATATGATTTTTCCATGAACGCATACATGGTTCCATCCACGCCACGTCCCGAAGGATAAGACCCCAGAAACAATCCGAACAAAAGCAATGCCGTGCGGATGAGCTTGTTTTTGTCATATTTTCTGATGAACAATTTTTGGTGTGCCATCAGATCACTCAAAAGCATGCCCAAGATGAATGCCAAATAATATGTCTGAAAAAGAAAAATGATGGCGATGGCATAGGCCCAATATCTTTTTTCTATTTTTCCAAAGAAAGCCAGAAATCCAAACACGATGAAAGATCCGATAAATTCATAGGCAATCGACCAAAGCGTCACATTGTAGTCAAAAACACTGGAAAAAAAGGCGCCCACAAATGTTTGCCTGACGGCATCCAAAAAATTGGGATTGAAACGCCAAAATTCTCCTAACCAATTTGAACCGGAAACAAGCGCTGCCTGCTGATTATAAAAAAGCGAAAATTTCATCAAGATGTAGGCGCAAAAAACTGAAAACGCGACTGGCACAACCAACCGCACATATCTTTTGATGGCACTTTCCTTGATGATCGCGTGGTCTTTCTGCAGAAAAAATTTGTGGCTGAGCACGAAACCGCTCATCACGAAAAAAATGCAGACAGCAAAGTTTCCGCTGTACAGCAGATTCAGAATTGATCCGGATGCGAACACTTCCTCACCCATCTTCAGATGCGTCCGCGTGTTGGAACCCAAAAACAAAGCCGGATAGAATGCATAGACAAAATGATGGAACACAACCACAAAAGCCGCCAGGCCGCGAAGCCCGTCAAGATATTGAATTTTTCGCATACTATGGAAACTTAAGTTTTGAATTTATATTTAGAAGACCACTGAAAATAATACTCCGCATTTCACAGATACGCAAAGCGTTCCAGCGGAATTTCACTGCGACTGCCGCATCAGTCAAGATATTGGCTGATCAATTTTTTCCAAACGATATAGCCGGCTGCAATTGGGTGCACGCCATCGTTGGCATATTTCGGATACAGTTTGTTGTCAGCCCCGCAAAAAGAAGGATAGAGATCAATAAAAACAATTTTGTTGCCATCGGCCAACAACCGCAATTTGTCATTGAGGCTGATGATTTTTTTGGCCTCGACTGTGCCGATTTTCGAAAGACCGTTGTTGATCGGCAGCACGCTTTGGACATAAATCGTCGTGCCTGGCAATTGCGATCTTATCCGGCTTAAAATCGTTTCGTAGTTTGCCAAAACATGTTCCACATCCTTGCCTCTCAACAAGTCATTGATGCCGATCATCAAAAACAACTTCTGCGGCTTGGAAACCAAGGCCTGATCCAACCTCAACAGAACATCGTCCGTGGTGTTGCCAGAAATTCCGGCATTGGTAATGAAAGAAACTCCGAACAATTTGTTCCAATCCTCATGTTCCGTGATGCTGTCGCCCAAAAACACCACCGACTTGGGAATTTTGATTTCCGTTTTTCCCATGGCTGCCAAAGATTGTTGTTCCGCCTCCCTGCTTTCAAAATCAGTTTGCATTTTTTTGTTCTGGAACAAAATCAAAGATCCCAAAGCCATCGCCACCATCAAAACAATCCCGATGGCAATTTCCGATCTGATGTTTTTGTTTGTTTTTTTCTTGGAAGATTTTTTGTTTTCCTGTTTCATCTTTTGATTATATCACAAATTCAAAAAATAAATTCCAAAGAAAAAGGCAAGGAATTGTATTTTTTATTTTTTCAACTTTTTATACCAACCAACTCCCAAAGGAAGAATGAATGTCAAAACATAATACAAATAAACATCCAACTTATAATAGCCGTCTGCTGGTTTTAACGCTTTAACGATAAACAAATAATCAAAAACAATGGCAACGATTGTCCAAACAATCGCCAAGGAAAAATAATGTTGCACTGATTGGTCTTTGATCTTTTTGAACAAAACCCAAATTGTGATGATTGTGCCAATAGGCATGATAAACCAGCCAATGAGAGATGCTGGCACAATTGCGAAAAACAGCATACCCAAAACATAGCCAACGAGCCAAAGAATTATCCCCAAACCCAAGGTGTCTTTCAAAAATTGTTTGTTCATGTTTTTTAAATTTAATTTTATATATCAGTTATAACATGTAGCCTGCTGTTCTTTCTGGACATCTTAAATAAACAGCAAGCCAGTTTATTTAATAACAAGCAGCATGGTTCCGCCTAAAATTATGATACTGGCAATGATTTTCCTCGCGATACCATCTTCTGCGAAAAATTTTTTTCCAGCAAAAACATGAAACAATGAAGACAACTTATAGACAGCCACGACCAAGCCCATGCTGGTGGCAACTTGAATCGCAGAAGCATACATGTAGCGATGAGAAACTGTCAAAATTGATATCAAAAAAATTATTTTCCATGACTGCTTAATGTCGACTTTCAGCTCCCTTATCAAGCTCCTCTTGGATAGAAAGAAAATTATATAGTTTAATGCTATAAAGATTTGAATGAAAATAAGATATGACAGCGGATTGATTTTATATCGGAAAAGAATAACCCTATCGAACATTGCCGACACGCCACCGACCAATAAATATAATACTATATAAAAAATATATTTCCCTCTTCCCTTGCGAAATATACCATCACCCAATCGGAAATTTTTTAATTCCAAAAATATCATGCCGCCAACTATCAAAAATATGCCAACCAACTGCATAGTTGTCATTCTTTCACCCAAAAATGCGTACGCAAAAAGAGTAACAATCAACGGCAACAAAGCAAGAATCGGCGCTGATTCGCTCAACTGATTGTGTTTTATGGTTTTGAAAGCAAGAAACGAAGCAGCTGCGGACGGAAGTGATGCCAAAAATATCAAACCAAGCATAAAAAGAGTTATCTGTGATAAATCAGCCACAAATAAAAATGGTGAAAGCGCAATGGCATTGCCAAAAGCAAACATAGCCGCAAATTCCAATGAGTGCGCTTTGACAAGTGTTTTCTTTTCAATAATAGTTTCAATTACTATAAAAAATACCGCCGTAATTGTCAGAAAAAACCATGTCATAATTTTTTGTTGTTATAATAATTTTTTTATTTTATCATTTGCCACAACTATAAGCAAAAATAGACCCACCGGCAGGCAGGAAACTTTAGATTGGACAAGTTTCAAGATTCATTTAAAATGCCTATATGCCGACTATTGCCAAGTTAAAAAATATTTGCTAAACTGATTTTGTTGCTTGAAAGGGCAATATTTTCGAAAATATTGAATATATTCCGGCGTAGCGCAGCGGTAGCGCAGTTGACTGTTAATCAATTGGTCGTAGGTTCGAATCCTACCGCCGGAGCAGAACTGGAGAACTAGAGTATAAAAGCTCTAGTTTTTCTTTATCTTCGGGCAAATTCGTAGGTTAGAACCGCTTGAATATTGTCTTTATCTCAGAAGAGATTTTTTCAAGGCCTACTAACTTATTATTGGCTTCAATATTGAGTTTTTTCTCAGAAAGTGAGAGGTTCGAACCAATCGCCTTGAATATCTCTTTTCGCTTTTCTTCGTCGCCATCCTTGAATTTTTCTAGTGCATCTTGGGCGAATGCAAGCCATTCCTTGGCTTCTTCAAGTTGATCTATCCAGTTGGTTGAATTGCTCTCAGAAGCGTCCAAACTTGCTCTAAGGCGTGATTTTTCTTGGGATATGGTATCTTTCTTGGTAATGAACTCGCCCTCGCTTAGCTCGCCATTTATTCGCATATCTAGGAGTCTATCTAACTTTTTGTCACACGCTTCGAATTCCTTTTTGTGATCCTCGAGCGATTGTTTCTTTTCTTCAATTTCATCTCTGTTTTCTTCTCTCAATTTTTTAATTGCCCATTCCAAGAAAGTTGGATGAATCTTTATTTTATTGAGAACTATTATAATTTCTTCTTCAAACTTCTTTTCTTCGACCACTTTTTGATCACATTTTGGATCTAGTCGATGACTGCAATGATAGTAGATGTAATAATGGGTGTTTCCATTCTGACATTTTTTAATTTTGTGTTCAGCCACAACTGATGCTCCGCATATTCCGCATCGTGTTGCTCCAGTATATTTGAAACTATATTTCCGTGGTCTGGTCGTGCCTCGTCTGCCCAATATTAATTGGGTTTTTTCAAATTCCGCTTGAGAGATCATTGGCTCATGCTTTCCTTTATGCCATTGTCCGCTATCAGATGGAAATTCATACCAGCCATAGTAGAAAGGGTTATTCATCATTGCATACCATGAGCTAATGGAAACTTTTTGACCATGCTTGTTTGTAAATTTCCAATCGCTAGTTCCTTTTCTATATGCTTCCGGGGGAGTGAGCTTTCCTGAAGCTACCATCTTCAGCATTTTTTGAATCGTTTCAAATCTTTCAGGGTCTTTTTCAATTTCCTTTTCACCTTTTAGCTTGATGGGATTGTGTTTGTATCCTAGTGGCGATCCATTAGGATACCAACCTCGCTCTGCTTTGTTTCGTAGCCCTCGCTTTGTGTCAGTGCTTAAGTCTCGAATGAATTGATTTGCCATTCCTTGCTCTACAGCCATCACTAGAACATTATCTTCAGGGTAATAACTTCTTCCGAATGTAAAAATATGTTTTATCATCTTACCCTGTAGCATCCAACTTATCGTACCGCTATCTACAGGATTTCTAGACAGGCGATTAAGTTTCCAACAAAGTATTCCATCAGCTTCGCCCCGTTTTATTTTTTCAAACATTTCGTTAAAAACTATCCTCCCAGGCTCTTTGGCTGATTTGGATTCATGCATAATTTCAGATATATTCAACCCGTTTTCTTCTGCGAGTCTTTTTAACTCTTCTATTTGTGAGTCGATTGATGCCATTTGTCGATCCTCACTTTCGGATGATTTTCTTGCATAGAGGATGTATTTATTTGCCTTTACTTCGTGGTTCATTGTTTTTATATTAATTGATTAGTTTCTTCAACAAACATCATACTCTAAAACGTTACTAAAGCTAGTGGATAAAAAGCTACATTTCATACCAGTTAACATCCTCATTAGTGTTGCTTTTGCTGTGCTTCTTTTCTTCTTTTTCCTCTTCATCGTCATCAAACATGTCCATTATGAGGCTTGGCTTTTTAATTTCAAGTTCCTTTTTTTCTTTGAATCGTTCGGGTTCCATCCTTTCAAGCCACCATGCTCCAGCCCTCCAATCTTTCAGCATTCCTACTTTTATGCTCTTGTGAGCGAGCTTGTGGGTTTCTAATTTCGCAGTCTCCAATCGTTCGCAAAACCCGCAAAACTTTTTCTTGTGTCGTATGATCGTATCCTCGCTAATTCCCACATAACTACAGGCTTTAGATTGGCTCATCCCATCTGAAAGAAGTCTTATGAGAGCTTCTTCTTTTTCCTTTGTTATTACATAAGGACGACCGATATTGTTGATAGATTTTTTTACTTTATTTTTCATACATATTTTTTGAGAGGAATAATTTTGAAAAAAATTGTTTGCCATCTGCAAGATGAAATCTCTGTTAGTATTCTCTGTATTAGTCTCTGTTGTTTATCTCTGTAATATTGTGCAGGTTATGGTAATTAGTTTTACCGAATCCTACATCTTACATGTCATAATCCGCATATGATTTTCCAAATCCATCATTTTGAGTGCGTACATATCCATCTATTTCTTTTTCATTGTGAGCAACTTCTTGTAACATTTGTACGAGCTTATCAGTGTTTAAATAGAAGCGTCTTTTCGGTGGTATACCCCTGGCTTTGACAGTTAATACATTTAATTTTTCCCATTTTTTGATTGCAGTTTGCTGTTCTGATCTGGTCAAACAAGTTTCCTCCTTGAATTGCTCAATTGTTTTGTAAACATAATCCTTATTGTGACCCTTGCCCCACCAGTAGAGTAATTGCGACATTAATAATCCAGCAGTTGCACTCCCTGCAATTCTGGCTAAGTCAGGATTAAATGCTATGGGTTTTGTGCCCAAGCTTTTTAGTAGTAGACTGTTAACATTTTCTTTGGCCATAATTATTTTTTTGGTTTATAAACTGCAGTGAGTAGTCTTAGTAGTGTCTCACTGTATTCAATGGCTTCCTGATCAGAAATAACAACCCCAAATGTTTGGAGGTATAATTCTTTGAATTCTTTTAATTGATCTTGAGAAAGCATCTTGAATATTTCATACTCAAAAATGACAAAAGCCAGCAGATAAACTGCTGGCTTGTATGAAAATTGGCAAATAAAAAAACCAAAACAACAAACAGCAGTTTATTTAACTGACATTCATTGTTTTGGTTTCATTCCCTAAGTGGTAAGAATCCAAATCCTTCCCAATGACCTTCCGAGTCATAACTACAACACAACCTTTTGAGTATGTGACGCAGTTGAGTTTTTAAATTACATCTTTATTATAAATAATTAGTTCGAACTAGTCAAATGGTTGTATTTAAAGCAATTTGATGGTATTTTATATGTGATACCACAAGTTAATAAATACTGAGGCAAAACCCTGGGTTTTTTGTCCTATCACGCCCTTTAGCGGGCGGCTCGATGCACATGATAGGACACCTCGGTGTTTCTTGACTTGTGGTATCCGTCGGGTCGTCCACTCAAGCGGAACCACTCGGCGACTTAATTATTAAGTCGTTTTTATTATGGAAAATCATCCAACAAAAACACAGCCTCAAGATGGCTCACATCTTGAAAATAAATGGTGGTTTAGAGTTGCTAAGGTGGTATATGTTTTTTTATACCTATTTTTTGCAATAGGAGTTATCGCTTCAGGAATAGATAATTTCTTCACCTACGAAGTTAGTACTGGATCAGTTATCTATACTCCAGTATTTGCCTTCGCCAATGTTTTAATAGTTGTCATTATTGGATTTGTTGTAATCAAAGCAATAAAAATAATATTCTTTTATACATCCATTGCTCAGAGGCCAAATTGGAAAAAAGAATTGACCAACATATTTTAATCTGGCTCTTGTAACACTTAGAAAATTCTTCATTACTTACAATAAGACCTACTAGTTTACACAATTTACAGAAATATGCTATCCTATAAATATGAACGATGCATATTTTGGAAATAAAAAGATTTGTATAACGCAAAGACGTTATCTTGGCTCTAAAACTAAGCTACTATCATTTATAGATAGTATACTTGAAGGTGAGAATATAGAGTTTAATTCTTTCGCTGATATTTTTGCTGGAACTGGCACTGTTGCCAATCATTTTTATAATCGCTCTAAAATTATAGTGAATGATATTTTAGATTCAAATTCTCATGTCTACACAGCGTTTTTTGGTAAGGACATAATCAGGGAACAAAAACTGAAAGAACGACTAAAACATTATAATGACATTGAAATCAAAGAATATGATGAAAATTATTTTTCAAAAAACTTTTCAAACACCTATTTTGACGCAGAAAATGCTAAAAAAATAGGAATCATTAGGGATGATATTGAAAAATTATTTGAAGAAAAAATAATTACCAATAGAGAAAAATCTTATTTACTAACATCTCTGATTTACGCACTTGATAGAATTGCCAATACAGTTGGCCATTATGATGCATACAGAAAAATCGACATTCCAACTAAAAAACTATTTTTACTGCCTCTTGATATAGCAAACTCTCGCTACTCTGCCGAAATCTACAAAGATGACGCTAATGAGCTGGTAAAAAAAATAAAAGCAGATGTTGTCTATATTGACCCACCATATAATTCTAGGCAATATTCAGATTCTTATCACTTATTAGAAAATATCGCTACTTGGAAAAAGGAAACAGTTTTTGGTGTTGCCAAAAAAATTGATCGCTCGCACATCAAAAGCGAGTACAACATGAAATCTGCAGGTGTTGCCTTTGGCGACTTAATAGACAATATTAATGCGAAATATATCCTTGTTTCCTATAATGATATGGGGACTTCGGGTAATGCTCGCTCACAATCACGTATCAGTGACCATGAGATTTTGTCGTCGTTAAAACGGCGAGGCGAGGTAAAAGTCTTTGAGACAAACTTCAAACAATTCACTACTGGAAAATCGAGCAAGGATGATCTAAAAGAACGCATATTTCTGTGTAAGGTAGACATTGTCTCAAGAAACAATAAGGCGATAATTGCCTCAAAAAACAATCCTGTTCAAGCTGGCTTTGTAAAATCACCCCTTAACTACACTGGTGGAAAACATAAACTTTTACCCCAAATAACAAAGTTATTTCCAGTTGATATAAAAACTTTTTATGATGTATTTTCTGGCGGTGCGAATGTCGGAATTAACGCTACGGCTAAAAATATAATCTGTATTGAAAAAAATCGTTATGTAGTAAATCTGTTGAAGTTAATACAAAATGATAATTTTGAAGATTTGAATCAAAAAGTGATCGACATTATAGATGAATTTGGTTTAAGCCAGAGTTACATAAAAGGCTACGACCATTATAATGTGGATAGTTCGTCAGGTCTTGGTCAACACAATAAAGACGCTTTTCTAAAACTTCGCAGTGAGTTTAATAAAGAAAAAACAAGAATTGATTTATTGTTGGTGCTTGTTTTGTATTCTTTCAATAACCAAATTAGATTCAATTCAAATGGCGATTTTAATTTACCAGTTGGAAAACGGGATTATAATGGTAGCTCAAGGAGAAATGTTGCGGCTTTCAGCCAAGTATCAAATGAGAAAAAAATAGCATTTAAAAGTTGTGATTTTCGTGATGTTGAAAAAATGTCATTAATGAAAGATGATTTTGTGTATTTAGATCCACCATATTTACTGGGTCTTGCTAGTTATAATGAAAAGGGAGGCTGGACAGAAAAAGACGAGAAGGATCTATATTTACTCTTAACCAGACTGGATAAGAAAGGAATTAGGTTTGCTTTATCAAATGTCTTAGAGCATAAAGGCAAAACCAATGCAATAATGAAAAACTGGGCAAAAAAGCATAGTTATAAGGTTCATAAACTAAACTATGACTACAAAAATTCAAATTATCACTCCACTGCAAAAAATAATAAAACCATAGAGGTTCTTATTACAAATTACTAATTTTTGTGGCATAATGAAATTATGTTAAAAGCATGGTCAATTACAACAACTGTTAGAAACCCAGAACGTCTGCGTGATTTTTTGGTCGCCTTAAAACCCCTTGAAAATAAGACCTGGGACGATGCTAACCAGGAAAATTATCAAAAACTTTTGATTAAAAACCGTTTGTATGGTTTCGGTAATACGCAATTTTATAATGGACTAACCTCGGATATTGTAAAATTGATAAATGATACCGATAGAGAGATTGATGACAACACAATAGATGAGATCATAAAGTTAAAGAACTATACGGAATTTGCAATGCGTGGTCGTCAATCAATAAACCCTCTTACAAAATTTGGTTTTGTAGTTATAGATAATGGTGCAGTTAAAATAACCGAGCTCGGAAAGAAACTTATAGCTAGCGAAAAAGATGCTGGTGATGTATTTCTAAAATCGTTTATAAAATGGCAGATACCAAACCCAGCTAGTAATGATTTTCCCGATGAAGGTAATTACGATGTTGTGCCTTTTGTTGCAACTCTTAAGTTAATAAGCGAAGTTAATAGAATTGAAACTGAGAAAGGAAATAATGCAGTTGGAATTAGTAAGCGAGAGTTTTCGCTATTTGCTCCGTCATTAGTTAAATACGTAGATATTGAAAATTACGCAGAGCAAATTGTTAAGTTACGAGCCTTACAAAAAGGAAAAACAAAACAAGAACGAAAAGAAATTCGAGATAATTATCGCAAACAATTTTCAACAAACTTTTTGGGTACAAGTAATCAAGTCGCAATCAATAAGTTACTCAAAAACCTGAAAGATTATGGAGATAATGCAATTAGATATTTCCGTCTGACAAAGTTTATTCGTATTCGTGGTAATGGTTTTTATATTGATTTGGAGCCAAATCGCCACACTGAGACGGAGGCGTTATTTGAAAGCGAATTCTATAAGTCAAAACATTTTGCCGATAAAGATGAGTATGTTGCTTATATGTCTAATGATAGTTTACCTGTATTGCCTTGGCAAACAAAAGATAAGTTATCTAAAATCGCTAGTAATGTTTATAACGACGTAATTGAATTGCAGAATAATCTTGGTTTGACGGCCGAAAGCAAAAAAGACATATCTGAAATGTCTGAAAATGATTTAACATCATACATTAAGAATTTACGAGAAATACGCAAAGAAGTACAAGAAAAAGACAATCACATCAAAGCTCAACCAGTCTCATCAATTACTCAATATATTGAGCAATTAGAAAACATTTTTGATCTTGAAAATCGTGCTTTAATGCTTGAATATCTTTCAACAATGGGGCTTCATGCTTTAAATGATGCAAAAGAAATTAAGCCAAATTATCCAGTCGGCGATGATAACGAACCGACGTCAACTGCTCCTGGTGGTATGGCTGATATTGAGTGTTTTTACAATAACTTTAATATGATCTGTGAAGTTACAATGCTGAATGGTCGCGATCAATGGTTTAATGAGGGACAACCAGTTATGAGACATCTGCGTGATTTTGAAAATTCACACGACAATGCTTACTGTATTTTCATTGCACCAACGATTCATACCGATAGTGCCGAAACTTTCCATATCGCCAACACAGTTGGCTATAAAGGCAGTAAACAGAAAATTGCACCGCTTACGATAAAGCAATTTGTTGAATTGCTAAAAACACTTAAACAAATGCGTGAGGCGAACAAAAAGTTTACACATGATAATTTGAAAATTTTAATTAACGATATTGCTGATAGTGCCAATAGTATTAGTAACTCCGATGACTGGGTTGCAAATACACAAAATATCGTTAATTCTTGGGCTGTTAGTTTAGTAAATTAGTAACCCCCCCCATGTCTTTTATGGATAAAATGGCTCTTGTTTGAGCCATTTTTTGTATGCAAGCATTTTTGGTGTTGACAAAATAATTAAACGTTGATAATATTAAGAAACAGTAATAATAAAAACAACTTTATGCAAAATGACTTTGGTAAAAAAATAAAGGAATTACGAGAAAGCCATTTTCCAGGCATAAGTCTTAGAAATGTTGGCGAGCAGATACGTCCCAAAAGTAATTATTTTACATATCTTAGTAGGGTTGAAGCGGGAGTTATTAAGCCATCTAGAAAATTTTTATCTCAAATAAAGGATGAGTATCAACTAGATGACGATGAGTACAAGTCCTTGGTGTTGATCTACACTGCAACAGAAATAATGGATGGGTGGGCTGAATTTGATGATACTGAAAAGAAAGATATGGTGGCACAACTTTTTAGGAAAATAAAGAAAGATAACAAATAATAATATGCCACGATTACGTCTGCATAAAAATTGGAATCCGCTCGAGGAAATTTATGATCTCACTAAAAAAGAGATTGAATTTCAAGTTATGCAAGATCTACAAAAGTATAATCAATATTTTCTTCAAAGATACGGCAGGTCAGTATCGGACGATTTTGATGTAGATAATTTTGTGGCAGAAAACTGGGGCTTTGAAATTGTTTTTGATTCATTGGATCAAACAGAAGGAGAAGAGATTTTAGGATGTCTTAAACCAAGAGATAAAAAAATTATAGTAGATGCGGATCAGTGTAAAACACAAGCAAGAATAAATTTCACGATTGCACACGAGGCGGGTCATTTATCACTGCATGCTTCAATGATGCGTTTGGAAAATGGCAAAGTAGTTGATTGGAGAGATAAGCCAATCCAGCCACAATTTGCTAATCCAGAAAAAGAAAAAACTTTAGATGCTAATCAGCAAAAAATGGAACGTCAAGCCAATAGATATGCAGGTATTCTTCTCGCACCAACCCACAAAGTTTTCAGTGTGTTGGCACAGATGAAGATCATAAATGATAATCAACAAACTGAATCACTGGATTTATCTAAACACGCTCAATTTTTAATGGATAAATTTGGTATGTCTAGACAAGCGTTGGAAATTAGATTGTCAGATTTAAAAGTTAGCGTTTTGAATAAAAAATACTGATTGAGTAAAAAGAAAAACCATCTTTTGAAGATGATTTCTCTGGGTACTTAATCTGTGATTTAGCAAAGAAGATCTTTTATTGCAAATACTTTAACGAGGAGTTTTGCAACAAATTTTGGTCGATTTCTTTAGCTGATTCTTATGTAATCTCAGTTTAGCAGGTCAAGTCCATTTAATCAACCCTAAACATAATTCTATGCCAAAGACAAAGACAGTTGTAAAAATTGGGAGAAGTGCTAAAAACGGCCGTTTTATGACAGTCGCAAAAGCAAAAAAGGATCCCAAGCACACAACAGTAGAAACGATTAAGAAGAAATAATACATTGGGGCGGCTGATTTGCAATAGGCCGCCTTTTAATTATAAAAATAGGACATGTATGTTTTACAGAACAAAACCGCAGATATCATCGTATTATCAAAAGACACTCGAAAATATAAAAGAGAAAATTCTTAGAGAATCAGACAATTTTATAATTGGGACAGATACCAAGGAACTGTCAGAGTTTTATTTGCAAGACCTTCCTCATCATATTCAGTTTGATGATGAGCGAGGAGAAGAACTTGAACACAAGAAGGAGTTGCGTCGGATAGAAGCACATAAAAGAGAGGAATTTTATCGCAATGAGGGGGCTATTAATTTTGAATATGAGAGTGTGATAATCAGTATGTATTTTTTGCCCAATGATAATGTTCAAATGATTAGCGAATATATTCCATCTACCAGATCAATGAGTTGGACGCCAGAGGAAGTTAATTGGTATCGTGACCATGTTTCTTTTGGTATCGATATTAAAGGTTATGGTATAAATTTGGATGAAAACGGGATAAAAAATGCTATACAGTGGCAAAAAGACAGAATTTCAGAACGAATAAATAGCGTGAATGGTGATATTACTCAAGGTAACGAAATGCTTAAAACACAAATACCTAAATTTATTGAGGAAAGGAAGAGGAAGCTCTCAGAGGATAAAGATAAAATAGATGCTCTTATTAAAACGATAAATATTCCACTTAAAAAGAAAGAATCAGAGGCCGTGAAAAGAGTTCAATTGGACACGAAGCCATTGATAAAAAAGATTCGTCCAAATCCATCTTTGCCGGAAGTATATGAACTAGACAGAGAAAAAGTTGTTGATATTATTTCAATAATAGACAATCAAGGAAGACAATTTGAAAAAACTCCAGACACATACAAAACTATTGGAGAAGAAGGATTAAGGAATGTACTACTTGTTAGTCTCAATACGGTTTTTGAGGGAAAGGCTACTGGCGAAACATTTTCCAATAAAGGAAAAACCGATATTTATCTTTGTATAGACAAGGGAAATATCTTAGTTTGTGAATGTAAAATTTGGGGAGGAAAGGAATTATACAATGAAACAATCGATCAATTGCTTGGGTATCTCACATGGCGTCAGAACTATGGAATCATAATAACATTTGTTAAGCAAGTTAATTTTTCAAAAGTTATAGAACAAATTCCTGACATTGTAAAATCTCACAGTTCATATACGAGGGGTTATCTTCAAAAAGACACTACACACTTCATTTCTCACCACAAATTAAATGGGGATGATATTAAAGATGTCGAGATTCATCATCTCTTTTATAATCTTTACTTCGAATAAAGCCATAATTAAATTGCAAAATAACATGTCTTTAATAAGAAAAAACCAACCAGAAATAACACGACCTGAGTTTTTTATTGAGGTGTGCATGAAAGGTTCAGCAGACCTTAGAAAAATTTTGAAAATTGATGAAAGTCAATACAATTTTATTCATCATAGAGGAGTCACTAAATCTCAAAGCTATTTTCTCTATAGTGCTATGAATGAAGTTGAAAAAGCAGGTATATCAATTATGCAGGCCGAGGAGTTTATTGGTAATGATGGAAAAGAGATTGATGAAAACGATCGTCTCACTAAGAACATTATCCAATCGATACAGGATGAGCAGTTTTTAAAAATCAGGAAAATGACTGAGTTATTAACGGAGCTTGTACTTTTTTCGAAAATAAATACGGATGTCTATTACAGACACTATATGTTGATTAAAGAGCTGAAGTCGTTAAAGGACACAATAAAAAATGCTAAGAATGCCTATGGTTGCCACATTCAAAATTATCAGAAGCAATTGGAAGATATAATGCAAGAAATAAGTAGCCTCGAAACATCTCCTGTAGATATTAGTAAGTGTTGGTATTTAGCAAATGGAAAAAAGGGGCGTGTAACTGGCATTAAAGGTGTGCTCAGCTCATTCGAAGAAAGAATTAATACTGCTTTTGGGATTGCTAATCCAAATCAAATAATCGCACTTGGAACTTCATTTGAGGAGGGCTATGGTAATTTTAGCAATGCTGTTCATTTCAATGCTGTTGTTGGTGCACATGTTTCGAATGTGTCATTACAGGGAATTAGGGCTAACATGAGTGGAATGGGAATACTTGCCGCAAATATAATTATTCAAGCCCGTATTTTATTTGGAGATCGTAGAAGAAGTGGCTATGCATCTTTTCTTTCTAAGATATTTAGAAATAGCAATCAGGCAGAAGTTGCATTAAATAAACATACTAAACCAAATATTCAAAAAGGTGACTTTGTTAATGCTCAAGGTGAATTAGCTGAGGTACTTAAAATAATGAAAGGAAAATATGGTTTTAGATCTTTTCGTGTCCGATTTTTATTAAAAGAAGATACGGAGGTTGCTGGAAAGGGAGATAGGAAAACAGTATGGACACATAAAAATCCAGAATTCGAAGAATATCCCGCAATGTGGGTAAGAAAGCTTTATAGTCGGAAAGAAATTTTAGATTCCATAAAGAAGGAAATTTTAAAACATGATTCTAATGCGAACATAAGAACTCAAAAATTAGTTCCCTTTATAAGAAAGTCAGTTATTCATATGTGGGAAAATGTTGGCCTCAAGGAAAGCGTGCATGGCAAAAAAGAACAGGCCTTGGAAAAGGTTGAACAAGAAAGAGAAAGAATTAGAAGGAGCATTAATTCTGTTTCATAAGTTTAATTTTGTGAGGTTCGCATTAGTTCTAACTCGCGGCTACATTCTAGCCTGAACTGCAATTTTGCCCTCTACAAATACCTCATAGGGAGTTAAATAGCCAAGTCTTTTTCGTGGGCAGTTGTTGATTAAATCTGCAGCCGCATCCACGATTTCTTGAGTAAGTATAGCAAACATACTTTTCTTAGGGAAGAACTGTCTAAGCAGTCCATTGGTATTTTCATTGGTACCTCGTTCCCAGCTATGGTATGGGTAAGCAAAATATATTTTCATATCCGTTTCTCTCTCGATGATTTCATGTTCTGAAAATTCTGTTCCGTTATCATAGGTAATCGTATGTTTTTTGTCTTCAGAAATATTTTTAAATCTTTCAACTGCTTTTTCTTTTACAGAAGAAGCAGTTTTTCTTTTTAAAAGATCTGCCAAAAGAAATCCGCTCTTTCTTTCTACATGGGTTAGGATTCCTGTAGTTTTTTCTCCACCTACAATCGTGTCACCCTCCCAATCTCCAATTCTTTCTCGCTTGTCTACAATTTCCCCGCGCGTGTCTATACGCTTCTTTTTGGCTTCCTCACGTGCTTTCTCCCTATCTTTGGTTCCATGTCGTCTTCTGTATTTTCCTTTCTTCTGTCTTAAAAATTTTCTCCATTCTTTTTTCTCCTCATAAATGAATTGGTAGATTGTTTCATGGCAAATGATTAATCCAAAATCTTTTCGAAGCCTACCTGCAATCTGTTCTGGTGACCAAAATTCTTTAGTTAACTTTTCTTCAACATAATTACAAATCTCTTCATCAACAAAAAGTTTCTTGGTTTTTCTTTTTGCAATCCTCCTTCTTCTCATAGCCAAGGAATGTGCTTTTTGAGGTTCATATTCACCCTTGTTGTTTCTGGTTAATTCTCTGCTAATTGTTGATGGATCAACTTCTAACTGCAGTGCGATATCTTTCCGTATTAGCCCTGCTTTAAGGAGGGCTGCTAGGCTAATTCTTTTGCCTAGTGTAAGCTGGTTATGGGACATCTTGTTTTAAGTTAATGTTTAGTTGCTCGACACAACTATTTTAACTCAAAAACGAGGTGTTCTTTTGTTTTAAGGGAAATTGCAATTCAGATTAGAATTTGACGCGGAGCACTTGACAGATAGCACTTAATGTGCTATTTTTGTTTGTTGTTTGAAATACATCAAAAACACGGAGGATAAGACCACCATGAGAAATCCACAAATTGGGGAACGGACTGAACGAGGACAGCGCGTTGTTGTTGGCACAAGTGGTTATGGAGTTAGCGAAGGTACGGCCACGCAAATTACATTGCCAAGTGGTAAATTCATGTATGTCGGTGTAAGTTCTTTGATAGAAAATTCTGCCAAGAAAAGAGGGTTGGAATGCAAAGTCGTGAGATATTTTGGCGCATGCATCTATGCCAATATTAACGACAGAGCATATGACAAATTTCCAATTCAGATCGATGAGGTAAATGTGGCAGAATTTATAGACAAAATTGCCACAAAAGAAGAGTGTGATCAGTTCCATTCGCAATTGCGATAATAGCCCACCAGTAGAAAACAGAAATCCATCTGTGCTGCTAGGTGGGTTTTTGTTTTTATAGAAATGCTGTTCTAACTTAATCGATGAGCAGGAGCCATGAAGTTTATAACAAATAAAAAGCACTGCGTGTGCTTTTTTTGATATCAAAAAGCGCCCAAAATGGGCGCTTTGAGGAATTTTGGAAAAAACCTAGTAGTCTTTGAGTTTTCCGATTGATTTGTGCTGGCGGATTTTGTCGAGCGCTTTGGCTTCAATTTGACGGATGCGCTCTCGGGTCACTCCGAATTCCTTGCCCACTTCTTCCAAGGTGTGCGTCACGCCATCTTCCAAACCGAAACGTATTTTGAGAATTTTTTGTTCGCGTGGAGTCAATTCGCGCAAAACTTCGCCCACATGATTTTTGAGAAGTTTTCTTGAGGCAACTTGATGAGGCATTACTGTTTCGGTGTCTTCAATGAAATCTCCAAGCACGCTGTCGTCATCGCTGTCACCCACCGATGTTTCCAAAGAAACAGTTTCTTGGGAAATTTTTTGGATGTGACGGATTTTGTCCACTTCCAAATTCATTTCAGCTGCAATTTCTTCAGGCAATGGTTCGCGTCCCAATTCTTGCACGAGTCTTCTGGTGATCTGCGTATATTTATTGATCGTTTCAACCATGTGCACCGGAATGCGGATCGTTCGAGATTGGTCAGCCAAGGCGCGAGTGATCGCTTGGCGGATCCACCAAGTGGCATAGGTTGAAAATTTGTATCCTTTGCGATAGTCGAATTTTTCCACAGCGCGGAAAAGCCCGATGTTTCCTTCTTGGATCAAATCAAGCAAAGAAAGATTGTGCGAACGACCGACATATTTTTTGGCGATGCTGACAACCAAACGAAGATTGGCTTCGGTCAATTTCTGCTTGGCAGCCAAGTCACCTTTTTCATTGGCTTTGGCTAGTTTCACTTCCTCTTCTGATTTGAGAAGCGGCACACGTCCGATTTCGCGAAGATACATCTGCACCAAATCAGATGAACTGTCTTCGATTCCTTCAGAAAGAAGCGAGTCGGCATTTTTGTCTTTTTTGCTTTTTTCATAGACTTCGGCTTCCTTGTCGGAATCGATCTTGAGCATGTCATCGGAAATGACAACTTTCACACCAGCTGTTTCCAGCTGTTCATAGAGATTTTCCAATTCATCAAGCTCTTCTTCAACTTCAGGAATGAGATGGATAATCTCATCTTCAGTCACAAAACCGCGTTGTTTTCCACGGGCAATAAGTTCGGCGATGACATCCGTTTTTTCGATCACTTCTTCTTGTTTGGCCGCTTCATTTTTTTTCTTGGGAGCAACAGCTGGCTTGGCTTTCGCTTTGACGGCTTCCTTGTTTGAGATTTTTTTCGGAGCTTCCTTGGTTTTTTTGGTTACAAGTTTTTTGGGTGCCACAGCTTTCTTTGGCGCAACTTTTTTCTGAGCAGCCTTTTTCGGTTGGACTTTTTTGACAATTTTCTGATTTTTTTTCTGCACGATTTTTTTTACCTTAATTGTTTTAACGATTTTTTTGGGTTTTTTGGTCAAAGTCTTTTTCACTGTTTTGGCGGCCTTTTTTGCCACGTGAGCGATGACCTTTTTTAAAGATGACTTCGTTGCCTGCTTTTTTTGCATTTTTTTCATAAACACGAATTGATTCCACTTGAGCACGTGCCAAGTAAAAAGATTATAAAAAGTGAATATAGCATTTGCCTTAGTAGGCCAAGGAGGCCCGGAGTCCATTTGGGAAATATTTTTTCTAAATGGACTCTTAATAAAACATCAAAAACCGGGCGAACCCAGCTTTTGTCTATTGATTCATTTCTTGAGAAAGCTTTGTGAACTCGCTCATAAGTTTGGCGAGGGTCTCTTTGTCCCCTTTTTGTTCAGCATTCTCGATTTGCTTGATGATATCATGAAGTCTTTCTTTTTGCAATTCCCTGACATATTGGGCAATATAACTGCCGACAAGATCTTGCAATTCTTGCTGAGAATATTCCACCACGGCGTCTTGAGTGAAAAGGTATTTTGAATTGAAATACAGCTTGCGCAGCCTCTCGATGGCGCGTTCGTCGTCAATCATGGCCAGCAAGCCGTCGAAAGAAAAATTTGCAGCTTGTCCGTTTTTCAAAACAAATTGCACCAAAGAATCTTTGGCCCAGTCCATGTCGATTTCCTTTTCAGCGGTTTGTTTCCAAATCTTGGCGTCGCTCAAAACAAGGCCAACCAGGGAATCCCTGACGATGTCGCTGCGTTTTTGAAATGATGACTGTTCAAATTCGATCGGCGCTTTGGGTTGTTCAGGCAAGACATTGGGAAGGGCGTTTTTCAGCATGTCAGTGATGACTTTTTCTTCCACATCAACTTCATGGGCGATTTTTTTTATCCAATGTGATTTTTCAATCTGGCTTTCGATATTAGCCGCATGTGCCAAAACTTCTTTGGCTATGTGCATTTTTCCTTCAGCTGTTTTCTTGTCATATTTTTTCAAAGCTTCATTGAAAAAATATTCCATGGCCAGCACTGATTTTTTCACAGCTTCCAATAATAGTTGGGGGTCTTTTTGCACCACATCAGAGGCATCTTTGCCATCGGTGAGTGTCACGATTTTCACATTGACTCCTTTTTGCAAACAAAGGTCGGCGCTTTTTTGAGCTGCCTGTTGACCGGCACTGTCCATGTCAAAAAGCATGGCCATGTTTTCCGTGTAGCGCTTCAGCATGACGATCTGTTCTCCTGTCAAAGCCGTTCCTGAAACTGCCACCGCATTTGCAAGTCCCGCCTGATGTGAAGCGATGACATCCATATTGCCTTCCACCAAAAGCACATAATTTTTTCTTTTGATCTCGCTTTTAGCCAAGGAAATTCCATAGAGAGCTTTGCTTTTGTGATATACGATCGTCTCAGGAGTGTTGATATATTTGGCTTGCGACTCGTCTCCGCCTGGAGCCACTCTCGCGCTATAGCCGATGACTGCTCCCATGATGTCCTGGATCGGAAACATGATGCGGTCACGGAATCTGTCATACGTTCCGCTGCCATTTTCTTTTTTGACCAACAGTCCTGTCTTTTCAATTTCATCCAGTGAAAATCCTCTTTCCAGCAAAAATTTCAAAATGTTGTCCCAACCAGTTGGAGCAAAACCCAAACGGAATGATTGGATGCTTTCATCGGTGAGTCCTCGCCCGCGCAAATATGGCAACACTTTGTCCTTGCCGATACCTTTCCAAAGTTGTGTTTCATAAAACTTGGTTGCAAATTCCAAGGCCTCCATGATTCTTTTTTTGTTGCCTGATTCTTCGGATTTGTATTCTTCCAATTGGACTCCGGCTTTTTCCGCCAAAATTTTCAAAACCTCGCGGAATTCCAAACTTTCAATTTCTTGCACAAAAGTGAAAACATCGCCGCCTTTGGTGCAACCGAAACAATGAAAAATCTGTTTTTCTTCATTGACCATGAATGACGGGCTTTTTTCATGATGAAAAGGACAGAGCCCCTTCCAATGGGATCCTGACTTGGTAAGTCTCACATACTCGCCCACCACATCCACGATGTTCAGGCGAGATTTTATTTCTTCGACGTTATTGTTCATTATCTTCACACTAAAGAACTTTGGACAAAAAGGCAAATATGTTTTAAAAATTGGCGGAGGGGAGAGGATTCGAACCTCCGATACCGTTTCCAGTATGCCACCTTTCCAAGGTGGTGCACTCGACCACTATGCGACCCCTCCAAATCATATAGCATGCATCATGTAGCATATAACAAGAATTTGATTTCTTGAATTTTATGTTACATGTTTTATGCTATATGTTGTATGATTTTATATTTCCTTTATTCCGATCAATTGCATCTGTTCTCCATCGGGAGTTCTTCCAAGGATCAAAACGATCTTGTCTCCACTGAGCAATGTTCCATTTTTCTTGGCCTCTTCAATCAACCAATCAACATCTTCCCTGAAAACACCGCCTTTGTCATAGAGTTTAGCTTGGATTCCCCACACCAATGAAAGTTGATTATACGTCTTTTCGTTGTGTGTGACAACCAATATCGGCTGATCGGGACGGAAATGTGAAAACAGACGAGCTGTGAAACCGCTGGCCGAACCAAGAACGATCGCCTTGGCATTGCTTCCTTTGGCAAGTTCATAGGCGCTGCCGATCACTCTTTTGAAATCTCCGCTGTCATTCAAAGCCAGCAAATAGTTGACGTCATCGAATGGTGAGGCTTCCGTGTTTTCAATGATGTCTTTCATGGCACGCACACTTTCAATTGGATATTTCCCACTGGCTGATTCGCCTGAAAGCATCACCGCATCGGCATGATCGACAACCGCGTTGGTCACATCTGAAACTTCAGCTCTGGTCGGACGAGGATTCACAATCATCGAATCAAGCATCTGGGTGGCCACAATCACAGGCTTCATGGCACTCAAACTTTTTTTCACAATTTCTTTTTGCAAAATCGCCACCATGGTTCCTTCAATTTCAATTCCCAAATCTCCGCGAGCAACCATCACCGCATCGGTGTGCTGCAAAATGTCATCGAGATTTTTGATGGCTTCCTTGCGTTCGATTTTTGCAATTATCTGCGGCAGATTGTCCTCCCTACCAAGAATTTTTTTCATGCGACCTCGCAAATCCTCGATGTTTGCTCCACTTCCCACAAAAGACATGGCCACAAAATCAACATTTTGGCCAAGCACGAATTCCAAATCTTGCTGGTCTTTTTCAGTGATCGGATCAATATGCAAATCAGCATCAGGAATGTTGACACCTTTGTGATTTTTCACCGTTCCGCCATCAACAACTTCGCACAGCAAAACGCCACCATTTTTTTCTTTCACCACCACTTTCATCAAACCATCCTCAATCAAAATCTCATTGCCCACTTCCACATCATCAACAATATTTGACACGTCGAGAAGAATTTTTTTTGCATTTAAAATTTCGTCATTTGATATTGATTTCAAATTTAAAATTTCAAATTTAAAATTAGGTGCTTTTGCCACATCACTAATCGTTATGACTTCACCTTTGCTAATTTCCACCGGCTCCACAACCACTGTCCTTATCCTTGGTCCTTGCAAATCAGCCAAAATTCCCACAGAAACATTCATTTCTGCTGACAATTCGCGGATAATCTTGATGACATTGCCATGCCATTCATGCGAGCCATGCGAAAAATTGAGCCGGGCCACATTCATGCCATTTTCAATCAAGGCCTTCAAAACTTCTTTACTATCCGAAACCAATCCCAGGGTGGCTACAATTTTTGTTTTCTTCATAATAAAAATTCTTATAACTAGTTACTAATTTAGGCTTTTTGTGAGCCTGTTTTCTTTTGAGGCCATCCGCAGCGAGAGCGAGGACGAGCAAGCAGTCATAGTTCCTGACTGCGAAGCGTGCCGAGAAAGGAAATAGGCGAAACAAAAAAGTATCGACAATATCCAGATATTGCCCTTTATTTCCTATTAATATTGCCACAAGAAACAAAAACAGGCAACCCACCCAGGCTGTCTGTTTTTCTATTTTTGAAATTCGAAGCTTAATTTTTGTACAAATCTTTCATTTGGAACAAGACATACCAGCCAATGATCGCACCGATGACACCGCCAACAATTCCACTGATGGAAAGAATACTACCCACCAAACTCACGATGCTGGCATAAAAAAGCAATCTCCAAGCGCCTCTGGTGCGCTTGAAAAGTCCTGGCACAGCCATGACTTCCATGACAAGCACGACAACTGAAACAATCAATGAAATCAGCACGCCCAATCCCCAGCCATGACCATAGGCATAGCCGCCCATCATGGCAAATGGTGCAAAAACAGCCGACAGTCCCAGTGCCAGAAAAATGGCTGGCAAAGCCAACACTGCAAAAATTATGATCAGATATGGCGACACATTGGCAATAAATTCCTTCAGACCAATCGGCAAAGCAAATGGAGCTTTTTTGACCATGTATTCATCGAGCATAGATTCTAACTGGGCAATCATCCCCTTGATGTCGGCTTGTTTTCCGCCCGACTCCTCTTGTTTTTTTGTGTCTTCTTCCATACCCATTGGCAGAAATCCCAATGAGCCCGGCTCAAAAGAAATTTCTTCATTAAAATTTAATTAACGCTTAATCATATACTACATTTGTTTTGCATATATATTACGAACCCCAGCTATTTACATTTTATCCATATTGATGTATAGTGTAAAGTCGTTGTTCCTAATATTGTCAATATTCCATGGAGGTGTGAGATGAAAAAAATGCTTTTGGTTTTGACAATGGTCGCAGCATATGTTTTTTCACCATCAATAAGCAACTCTGCAACAGCAACTGGGAACGATTCATCCAAACAAGAATCAAAGATAAACAATGATGAATCCTTGCTCGATGAGCTTGCGCCTGATGGAGATGAAATACAGCTCAGCGCTGTGGATGTCATTGAAATCGGCGTGGAAAGCAAGCAGATCAGAGTTTTGCAAAACGCTGGAGAAGGTTTTGTCATCAAAACCTACAGCGCAGCAACTGCTTCACCAAAAAACACCAAGGGATTGCCTTTTGACCGCAAAGGTCACGTAACCAGGATTGTTTTCAACCCAACTTGGACTCCCACTGAAAACATCCAGAAGGAAAACGTGGCCAAAACTGGAAAGAGACTTAAAAAAACTTTTTTGCCAGGCGAAGACAATCCATTAGGAAAGGCCAAGATTTTTATTTCATATGAAAATGGACCCAATGACCTTGGCATCCATGATACCAACATACAAAAAAGTGTTGGCAAACGTGTCAGTCATGGCTGCAATCGCATGTATACTGAGGATATGATTGAGTTGGCCAGCCTTATTTTGGGACAAAATGATTTTGATGCCGAAGAAATCGTGCGCCTGGCCAAAGAAAATCCCAAAAAAACATTGGTTATAAACATCGCCAATGGCCCCGATGTTTATTACCGAAAAAAATAACCTTGGTCTCGCAATAAAAACGAAGGGAGTGCTACAACTAGCATTCCCTTTTAAATTATCTCTTCAATTTCTCTCAAAATGTCTTCGGGGATCGGATTGCTTTTGGGACTCACTCCAGGATAGCGCCAAGCCGAAATGATAATCAGCTTTTTAGGCATTAGCTTTCTTAGCTTTTTAGCTTTTTCTTCGCCAAGATTTTCTATATTTTTTATTATCTCATTTTGTTTGGTGTTTGCATCTTGTTTCTTGAAATTTGCTCGTCCGTCGCGGAGTTGATACATCACCCATATTTCCTGATTCCACGACTCAACAGGCTTGCCCGCCGTAGCTTCAGCAGAAGCGAAGGAGGGTCTGCCCCATTTCGGTTTGACTGGTCCTTTTTTGATGCTTCCTACTGGCAGCATCACCGCCACCGTGTTTTCCACAATTCCAGTTTCAATCCTCTTGGGATTTCTGATCACGCCCAAAACTTTCTGCTCGCTAAGACCATAATAGTGCATCTTTTCAGACACATGCGCCGTCCATTGATATTTGTCAGAGTTTTTCGGTGTTTTCCATTGCATGTAAGGTTTTCTTCAATAGTTTGGGTTTACGTTTATTTTCAACCTTTTAATAACTTTTTGTTTTGCGGAAATGTCACTAAGTGCATATCAACAAAATTGAAACTATTCATAAAGAACCACTCCATTGGATCAAGTAGTTTTTTACAAAGTGGACACATATGATCAACATTACCAATTTGAATAGCATTTTTATAATCATGCATACATATCAACTTTTTATTTTTCATATTCGTTTTTTGCTAAGATAATTTTTTTATCCTTAACTTTCTTAATCCGTGTTTTCGCTTTGCAAATTCCATCTGCAACTGGCAATTCCTCAGGCATTGTGCCTCCCAATTCTTCTATTGTTTTTCTAACTTTTTGTCCAACTGCATAGTGCGTCAAGTTTGCATTCATCTCACCTCTTATCTTTTCTCTGCGCAATTTTGCATCCGCTTGCGTGGCGCGAAACAAATTTGCTGCCAGTTCCTCACTTCCCATATGATCAAGTATTTTTTGAGATTTTTTTAATCCCTTCTTTTCATGAATATCATTTGCATCTAGTCCGCCATACAAACCCTTGTACCCATAATTTTGAAATTTGCCATAATTTTCCACGCCAGCATTCTCAGCAGCTTCGGCCAATGAAGTATTGTGCTTACTTATATCATCACGCAGATTTAATCTCTTACTATCTTCAATGAGTTGATCAGTTTTTTCCTGTCGTCTTGTTTGAATTGCAAAATATGTTTGCCCTAAGGCAACAACTTCTTTTGCTGGATCAGAATTTTGGATAATAAGATAGCAAGCATAACGCGACAAATATATTGTTTCTATTAATCTTTCAGCTCCTGAGCCTAGACTAACCATTTCGTTGACATCAACGAAATGGTTGTGGATAACTTGACCACTATTCTTACAAGCCTCTTTCGCTTTATTAATAACTAGCAAAAAGTTACGATAATCCACATATTCCAAAACCTTTGCCAAATCGCGAGATGACCAAAATTCACTCTGATATTCATTCATCCTCTTTATTTCTTCAAAAATAGTACTGCGCATATTTTTATTTTTAGTGACTTATACTGATATATTATCACTATAATAAAAAGACGTCAAACATATATTTGCTTTCCGCCTTTTTTATTTTATATTCAAATTTTCTAATAAGCTAAGAAGCTAAGGCCTGATAAACTATTTGATATCCATTCCTCTCAGCCTTGCGATTCTCTCTTCCATGGGCGGATGGGTGGAAAAAAGTTTGGAAATTTTGTTTCCTTTGAAAGGATTGGCAATGAAAAGATGGGCAGTGGCGCGATTGGCAGCTTCGAGAGGTTCCTGATCGGTGGAAATTTTTTCCAAAGCTCTGGCCAATCCTTCGGGATAGCGGGTGAGCAAGGCGCCATCGGCATCAGCCAAAAATTCCCGCTTGCGAGAGATTGCCAATTGCATCATCATGGCTGCAATCGGGGCAATAATGGACAAAAGAAGACCCACAATCATCATGATCATGCCAAAACTGCTATTGTTGTCTTCGTCATTATCTCTTCCGCCAAAAATTGACCACGTACGAAACCAATCAGCCATCAAAGCCACGAATCCGACCAAAACGACAACCACCGTCGAAAGCAGAATGTCGCGATTGCCGATGTGTGAAAGTTCATGCGCAATCACGCCTTCCAGCTCAATTTTCTCCAATTTGTCCAAAAGTCCAGTGGTCACGCAAATGACGCCATGCTCAGGATCTCGCCCAGTAGCAAAGGCATTTGGCGCGCTGTCTTCGATGATATATATTTTTGGCGCCGGGAGTCCGGCAGTTATGCACAGGTTTTCCACAAGGTGGTATAACTCACGGGCATTGTCATGGGTGACCTCTTTGGCGCTGCTCATGGCCAAAACAATCTTGTCACTCCACCAATATGAGCCAAAACTCATCACGATTGAAAAAATCACTGCCACATACAGAATATTGCTGTTTCCCATGGCCCCGGCAAAAACATAGCCCACTCCAATGACAAAAAGCAAAAAACCTGTGATATACACCCAGGTCAGCCGCGTATTTTTGTCTGCTTGATCGTATAAAGTCGCCATAAATGTTCTATGTGTTATAAGTGTTCTTTGTGTTCTATTTACTGATTGTTTTTGTCAAAAATTTATCCAAAGCAATTAATTTGAAATACAATTCTTGAATTATTTTTTGACTTTTTTCGTGCTCCTCTTTTGTGATATATTCTTGTCTGAGTGAAATTTCCAGACAAGTCATCGTTTCCATTAAGGAGCCAAGTGCTATTCGCACAAAGGATGCAAAATCCTTTTTAGTTCTTTTAGCACTTCCCTCTGCAATATTAAGAGGAACCGAAACAGCTGCTCTTCTTATTTGAGACACAAGTGAAAATTTTTCTTCACTCGGAAATTTTTTTGTAATTGCATAAATAAAATCAACCAAACTCATTCCAAGCTGCCAAACATCTAGACGATAAAAACCGAACTCAATTTTTTGCATAGCATTCAAGCTAATTTATAACAATTACAACAATTACATCGCTTAGAACCCTTAGAACTTTACTTCCACGTTTTCTCTTTCACTTTCTTCGGCGGCGAAAAATTCGCGTTTGGCAAAGCCAAGCATGTTGGCAAAAATGTTCGTTGGGAAAACTTGGATCTTGGTGTTGAAATCGCGAACATTGCCGTTGTAGAATCTGCGTGAAGCTTGGATTTTGTCTTCAGTGTCGGTCAATTCCCTTTGGAGTTCCAAGAAGTTTTGATTGGCTTTCAGGTCAGGATAGTTTTCACTGACAGCAAACAATGATTTCAATGTTCCGCTCAAGGCATTTTCTGTTTGTTCCTTTTCAGCTGTGGTTCCGGCATTCATGGCAGCAGTGCGGGCAGCTGTCACTCTTTCGAACAATTCTTTTTCATGGGTGGCATATCCCTTCACAGTGTTGACCAGATTAGGAATCAAGTCATGTCTTCTTTTCAATTGCACATCAATGTCACTCCAAGCTTCGTCCACACGGTTTTTGAGGGTGATTAACCCGTTGTACATTCCCACCAAAACCAAGGCGAGCACAACAATGACGATTAGTCCGATTATCATAAAAGTTTTTATGCCTACCGATGTTGTGGGTTTTCCACCACGCCAGAGACAAAATTAGATTATCTTCATTATACACCAACAGCCCGCTTTGAAAAAGAGAACTGTCTGCAAAACTAATACGCGTTTTTGATGCAAATATTTCCCAAAGATCAATTCAGAAAAAATATGCTATACTTATATTGAAGCTTATCAATTAATTTTAACTGAAAAAATATGTTGGAATTCATTTCTCCTTATGCGGTCTTTCTTATTCCGATCATAGTTGGAATAATCGTCCAAGCCATCAAGTTTACCATCTATAGCATCAAACACGGTTTTGACATCCGCTATGCATTCACCCATGGTCACATGCCAAGCGCCCACACCGCCTTGGCAATTTCATTGGTGACTTCAGTGGGATTCTATGAGGGCATCAGTGACGCATCATTTGCCATCGCCATCGTGTTGGCTTTCATCATCATTGACGATGCCACCAGGCTTCGCATGCATCTGGGAGACCAAGGACGCTATCTCAACATGCTCATCGAACAACTCAATATCAATGAACAGCAATACCCACGCCTCAAAGAACGCATGGGTCATCGGGTCAGCGAAGTCATTGTCGGCGGAATTGTCGGCTTCGCACTGACAGCCCTTTTGATAAGACTTCTTGCTTAAACTAAAAACAACATCAAAATAAAAACAACAAACAAAAATCCAAATGACAAAATCCAAATTTCCAATAAATGACTCACCAAATGTCTAAAAACTTTTAGGCTTTGAGGTTTTAGATTTTGTTTGATATTGGAAATTGAGATTTGAGATTTTTTGGTTATTGTTTCTTGTTTCTTGTGTCTTGCAAAACTTTTAGTTCTTCTTCAATCACCTGGCGATCATTCCAAGGGATTTTTTTGTCGCCGACAACCATGGATTCGAAATTGCCCATGCCAGTGACGCAGACGATGTCGTCAGGATTTGCCAATTGAAGCGCCTTGTTGATCGCCTCTCGCCTATCAATAATGGCAAAAAGATTTTCTTCTTCAGTTTTGTTTTTGATGCCAGCTTTGATTTCATCAATAATTGTTTGGGGTTTTTCATGATACGGTTCGTCATTGGTCAAAATGACAATGTCGGCCTGTTTTGCCACGATTTCTCCCATAATGGGACGTTTTCCTTTGTCACGATCGCCGCAAGATCCAAAAACTGCGATGATTTTGGCAGTCGGCTTTTTGATCTCACTTAAGAGTTTGTATAGTCTTTCCAGGGCATTTGGAGTCAAGGCGAAATCAACCAGGATATTGACCCCTATTTCGTTTTCTATGGCCTCCATTCGCCCCGGCACGCCCTTTATTTTCGAAAGAGCATAACTTGCCTGTTCCAAATCAATGCCCTCTCCAAGAGCCACACAAACGGCTGCAAGCGCATTTTCGACATTGAAAATTCCAGGCAAATTCAAGGTGAATTGTGCCTGCCCGGCCAGGGAATTTTGAACCTTGAATTTTGAAAAATTTATTCCCAATTCAACATCTTTTGCATAAACATATTGCAATCGGTCATCAGTCAGCGGCAATCGTGTTTCCTTGGTTGAATATGCAATTTTTTTATCAACATTGAAATTCAAAAATTCTTTCGGATCATCCATGTCAGCATTAACAATGATGACTGATGACTTATGACTGATGACTTTTGTTTGTTTTGCCACCATTGCAAAAAGTTTCCCCTTCGCTTCCCTATATTTTTCCATCGTCTTATGATAGTCCAAATGTTCGCGTGTCACGTTGGTAATGACGGCCACGTCAAATGCAACGCCCCAGACGCGATGCTGATCCAAAGAATGCGAAGATGTTTCCAAAACCAAATATTCGCAGCCAGCCTTAACCGCTTTTTTGATGAATCTTTGCAAGGCAAAAGCCGATTCCGTGGTGAAATGCGAAAGATTTTTTTCTTCGACGCCATTGATCCTGAAGTTTATGGTCGAAGCCATGGCCACTTTCCGTGCCACGTGATCACCAGATTTTATGGGGTTTCCAGTTTCCTGCAAAATTTCTGCAATCATCTGCACGGTCGTGGTTTTGCCGTCAGTTCCAGTAACCCCGATGACTCTCAACTTTCTCGATGGAAAACCGAAGATGACATTGGCCGCAATCGCTTGCGCCAGGTGATAGAGATTTTTGAGAGATTGAGGAAAGAGAGATTTGATAAAATGCATAATTTTAAGTTTTAATTTTGAAGTTTTAAGTTTTAAATCAAATCCTAATTTATTAAATTTTAAATTTAAAACTCATTTCAAACTTAAAATTTAAAACTAAAAACTTATCTGCGTATTCTGACTGCAAAACTTTTTGCTGCCTGTAAACCTCGATATACCCAGTATTTACGCGGGTTTATGATGATATCATGGCTTCCTGGAAACACGACGGGCTTTGTTTTGGGAGAAAATCCCAGTTTGAAAGTCGTGATCCCCTCCCATGTATTCTTACTATTGACTGCTGACCATTGACCATTGACGGTTTTCACTCCTCCAAAATCATATTTGGTGCACCCCATTTCTTTGGCATCCAAAATGGCTTGCCATTGCAACGAGAACGGCGCCATCAAATTGCGATGCAGATTGCCGGAAGCGCCATGCAGATATGTGGCCGTATCGCCAAAGAACAAAACCAGATTGGCCGCAATTATTTTGCCGTCATATTCCGCCACATAGATCCGCAGCATGTCACTGGGCAATGTTTCTATCATCTTGCGATAATATTCATCGGGATGAGCGGTGATGCCGTGGCGCGCTGCCATTTTGCTTGTAAGTCTCAAAAATTCATCGACATATTCATTTTTTTCTGAGTCGATGCCTGATGTCTGATGACTGATGACTTTTATTCCCTTCTTTTGTGCGAGACCAATATTATATCTCGTCTTCGGTTTCATCTCGCACAGCAGATTTTCAGCCGTTTTTGAAATGTCCAACACGAAAACTTCTTTGGGTTGCATGTCATGCGGCGCTCTTATTATTTTGTAATCAGTCCGCCTTTGGCGGATTACTCCCAAACTTTCTCGGATAAAATCCAATGAACGCGAATCTTTTGGCTCAATCCGAATCCAACCCGCACTTTCCTTCTTTGCCAAATCGATCAGTTCTTGCATCCTTGATTTTTGTTCCATGTTCCATGCTCCATGTTCCATGACCGGCCCACGAGGACAATAGAAATACTTTCCCACCATTGGCAACTCGTGCTCAACAATGCTGGCTGAAAAAACCTCATTTTCAACAAAATGAGTCTTTCTGCCCACGCTTTCCTGAAACCTGCGCCAATTGGCGGACTGCAAGAATTCTGAATTTTTGGCTTTATTTTCCATATCTGGATTATATCAGGAAATTTAGGAAAACAAAAAGAGTAAATTTTTAAAGAAAATTTACTCCTCCGTAAGGCTTATCAGAAAAAAATAATATATTTATCACCAAGGGGATTGCGAACCAAAATTACTCCAATTTGTATTATTAAAATCACTATTATACCTACACACTGAAGCCGTTCCAGACATTGAATCAGTTTTGCAACAAAAAAGACCTCCATTGTTATAAGCACAAGCAATATTATATCTTCCCGAGGTGCCTGCTGACCATGGGCTACCAATATCGCTCCATGATGAGTTACCATCACGTGAAGCTTTGCAGTTTGTTGCTCCAGTGTTTTGATTTATTTTACAACAGGCCAATGGTGAGTTTGTAGTTAATGTGCAAGTAGTTTGATAGACATCCGCACCTGTTGCCGCCACTGCCACATTTACGGCGCGGACAGTATTTTTGTATGTTCCGATTGATTTTATGTTGCGAACATCACTTACTTTAGCAGAAGAACAATCAATCTGGTTTCCGGCTTCATTAAAAAATGTGAGTTCGTATGATGAGCCATCTGGCCCAGCGGCTGCATTTCCAGAAGAAAACTTAACCCCATTGCAACTACCCAATGCAACAGCTATGGTATCAGTTGCATTAGCAGCGCCCAGTTTTTTCAAAGCCAACTGCACGCCGCTGTCAGCTGTCTGCAATGATTGCATGGAAAATTCCGTTCCACTGGCACTCTTTTTTCCAATGATCGTGGCCACTGAAAGAGAAGATGCGATGGCCAACATCATGGCCAAGATGATCAATGAATATGCCAACACCGAACCCCTGTATTTTTTGCCCAAAGCAACAATTTTTTGTTTGCTCATTTTTTTGTTTTATATGTTTTAAAAGTGTTTAAATTATACCACACTTTTTTACTTTCTTCCCAAACTTTTGAGTGCCAGTTTGACACGCTCGCCAACATCCTTGATGTCAGACGGAATCAATTTTAGCGCTTCGCGGGATTCACTGACTGAATATCCCATGGCTACCAAGGCTTCAAAAGCATCGGAATCACTTTCGAGTTGGGCTTTTTCGCCCAGCGGCATGTCTTTGATTTTGTTTTTGAGTTCCAAAATGACACGTTGGGCGATTTTTTTGCCAACACCGGAAACCCTGGTCAGAATTGAAGGATCCTCATTGAGCACAGCCATGCCGATGGTTTTTGGATCAGCAATGGCCAAAATTCCCATCGCAGCTTTGGGCCCGATTCCTGAAATGGAAATGAGCAATTCGAACATTTCAAGTTCCGCGATGTCCACAAATCCATAAAGAGCCAAAGTGTCTTCGCGCACATAGGTGTGAGTGTAGAGTTCAATGTTCGTTTTGCCGGCAATGGTTCCAAAGGTGTGCAAAGTGACAAAAACTTTGTAGCCGATTCCGTTGACATCGACAATCGCGTAGTTGTCATGCAACAGATCTATCTTTCCTGTTAATTTTGCAATCATAAAAAATGTTTTAATTGATATATTTGTTCTAATGTTGTATTTGTTTTTTGATAAGTTGTTGCCTTTTCTTGTGAGCAAGTTCAGAATTTCATTTGGAACAATTTATCACACACAACGACTAAGACTTTTAAATCGCTGGCGCAGGCGTTGGAACAATAGCTGGAGCTGGTGCAGGCGCTGGAGTCGGTTCCGGAGTCGGTTCAGGTTTTGGATCATTGGCTGAGAAATATTCTGATTTGCAATCCTGAGTCGGAGGAGCATTCAATTTTTTGAGATCTCTGAAAGTTTTGTTGTCCTTGTTGTCCTTGAGCCAATTTTGCACACCCTTTTCCCAATTTTTGTATTGGGGATCGCTTGTCGGATCTTTGGGATAGTCACCTCGCGGATCATCTTTGTTTACATAATACAAGATGTCATGCACATCTCCGAACGTCACCGTGTCTTTGGCATCCGATGGACATGAATCATTGGCCAAGCAATAGTCACCTTTGTTTTTGCCTTTGTCCATTTGGCAAACTTTGATGTCCTGGGTGTTGTAATCACCATTGAGCACTGCTTTGCCGGCATCTTCTTTTTCATATTTGGGAAATTGTTCCACGGAGTAATTTTTCAAAGCCTGGTCCATGAAGGCGCGCCAAATCGGAGCTGCAACCACGATGCCGTCTGCCCCAGTTTTCATGGATGAATTGTCATTGTTGCCAGCCCAAACACCGGCCACCAAAGATGGCGTGAAGCCCATGGCCCAACCATCACGGAATTCATTGGTTGTTCCTGTTTTGGCAGCCACCGGACGATCCGTGAATTTGAACGGATTGTTTTCTCCGAATGTCGGCGCCCTGAAATCATTGGTGGACATGATATAGTCCAACATGCCGACATATTTTTCATCAATGATGCGCTGTCCGTCAGTTTGTTTGTATTGTTCCAAAATGCTGCCATCTTTATCTTCAACTTTCATGATCACAGTCTTGTCCCTGTGCACTCCGCCTGCAGCCAAAGCTCCATAAGCATTGACATGGTCGATCAATTTCACTTCTCCTCCGCCAAGCACCAAAGAAAGTCCATAGCGATCAGGTTGATTGAGACCTGTGATTCCCAAACCTTTGGCCAGACCAATCGAATCTTTCACGCCAGCCAAATACAATGTTTTTACAGCCGGAATGTTGAGCGACATGGCCAAAGCATTTTTCATTTGCAAAGGACCATGGAATTTTCCATCATAATTTTGCGGAGAATAGTCAGGTTGTCCTGAATCGCTGTTGAAATTGGTGGGCACATCAAACAGCAATGTTTCCGGAGTATAACCTTTGGAAAAAGCTTCCAGATATACATATGGCTTGAAAGATGAACCTGGCTGCCTGTTGGCATTGGCCACATTCACTTGCCCATCGATTGATTTGTCAAAATAATTTTTCGATCCGACCATCGCCAAAATTTGTCCGGTCTTTGGATCAGCTGCAACCAAGGCTGCATTGGATGCTTTGTTGGCAGCATTTTTGGATGCTCCATCAGTCACTGCCTTTTCAGCAGCTTGTTGCATGTCCCAATTCAAAGTCGTGTATACTTTCAAACCTCCCTGCTCAACTGCTTGTTCACCATATTTTGATACTAAATAATCTTTCACATACATCACAAAATGTGGAGCGGAAATGTTGTCCTGCTTCGGAGTGATTTCTGCCAAAATGTTCACATTTTTGGCTTCATCTGCTTGTTCTTGGGTGATATATCCCTGATCAGCCATCTTTTGCAAGGCTGAACTTTTTCTGCCCACCAATGCGTCAGTGTGTGAACCGAAAGGAGAATAATATGTCGGAGCGTTCGGCAACGATGCCAAAAGGGCAGCTTCGGGAAGCGTCAGGTCTTTGGCTGATTTGGAAAAGAATGTTTGCGAAGCTGCTTCGATTCCATAGGCGCTTGACCCATAGGGAATCTCATTGAGATACATGCTCAAAATCTCATCTTTGGAATAACGCTGTTCGATTTCAATCGACAAAATGAGTTCTTTTATTTTTCGAGTCAAAGTTTTTTCCGAAGTCAGCAATGATTGCTTGACCAATTGCTGCGTGATTGTCGATCCTCCTTGGGCTGCGCCTCCTTTGATGACATCTTTGAGCGCAGAGCGGATGATGGATGTTATCACGACTCCATGATGCGTATAAAAACCCTGGTCTTCCAAAGCGATGGTGGCATATTTCACATTGTCTGGGATCTGGCTCAAAGGAACAATGGTTCTTTTTTCATCGCCATGGACATCATACAATAGATGCTCCCCTGTGCGGTCATAGATCTTTGTCGATTGTGGAACAACCCTGGTGTTCACATCAGTTGGACTTGGCAGATCTTTGGCAAAATAAATAAAAAGTCCGGCCACGAACAAAAATCCCGCGCCGCAAAGATACAGGAAAATTTTTCCAGCCAATTTCCATCTGTCCTTGGCGGAAATGCTTCTGAAATTTTTTGAAATGAATATTGGTTTCATATATTGAAGATTATTTAAAGAAAAGTTTTAGGGCCTGCTGCAAAATCTCATGTCTAGATAAAATGTTCTAATTTCGAGCGAAAACCTTGAAAAGTAAGGAGGGCTATTCGAAATAACCCGACGAGCTTTGAGAGGTTTGCAGCCGGAATTAGGACATTTTAGCAGACAAGTTTGTATTTTTTGTTAGCGTTGAGATTTTGTGGCAGGCCCTCAAAAAAACCCAACCTCAAATATATTATATGCTTACAGAGCTTTTTTTCAAAGCTGCTAAAGTATACACCAATAGGAGATTTTATCAAGAGTTTTCCCTATTCAATATCATCTCCCGTTATGGCCAGCTGTTGAAGTATCCAAGCGTGTCTAGGATTAACAGCGTCATATTTACCAATTGAAAATTTTGAACTATTTTCAAAATTTCCCTTTACAACCATCCAAGTATCTATGTTTCCCTCCCTGTACACAATATCTCGAGTCAAGCATGCCCCCTTAGTGTTGCAAGTTGTTCCTCTGAATGTTCTGACACATCTGTTCCAAGCGCTATTTTTTGCGTCTTCCCAAGACTTGGCTATATCTTTATTTTTGGAATTTATAAAATAATAATCGCGCAATATATTGAAAACGTCCCTAAAATCACGCTTTTCACCATCAAGGCCGACAGCCAATGAAATTGCAAAATGCCCATCAAATCCAGCAAAATCATCAGCTCCTCCCAGACTTTGTTCAGCAAAAGTTGAAATTCCTTCCTCTCCATTGAGATATCTATCCAATCCCAAACCCAATAATTTCAATTTACTACGTTCTCCATCTTCTCGCCTTGCAACATGTGTTCCTATTTCATGTGCAATCAATTCACCAAGTCGTGATGATGTCATTTTTCTTTTTTCCGGCACCTTAACTTGTTTCTTTTCCTGACTGACGGATATGGCTTTTATATTTTCATTTATAACAACTTCCCATCCCTCAATCCCAAGTTCATCCAAAGCTACTTCAAATTCCTTTCTTATCTCCTCAGCATTGAATTTTTTTTCTTCCACAAAAGGATACTCCAATATTCTTTTTTTAACAGGTAATATTTCATTATTTATGCCTGATTTTTCCGTATCAATATTGTTTATCAAATCTTTCAATCTTCTAATGGCAAAAAGCACTCTGACATCGTCTGAGTTATTTTTTTCTTCAATCAAATTTTTGATGTTTTCCAAATCGTATTGGAAAATTTGTTTGTCAGGTATCCCATATATAAACGCACTATATCTTGCCACTTTTTTATCACTGCCATCAAGCGTTGCTTTCATCATTCTGAGTTGAGCAATTTTTTCATTTAATTTCCAAATATAAGCACTTCTTACCACATCATTTGTTTCATGTTCCAAAATATCCCGCTTGAGAGCGAACAGTTCTTGCTCTTTATTTGCAAAATCAAATTTCTCAAGCTTAGGATAATCCAAAACTGGATTTCTTATTTCCTCAGCTAAAAATATTTGTTTTTGCTCGTCACGCTTTTTCTTTTCTCCTTCAAAATATTCATAATCCTGAAAAGAGCCGATTTTTTCAAATCGTCCATACCATTGCTCATCGACTGCCTTGACTTCCTTTTCTTGTGAAGATTGTGCTGAAATTTCAAAACTCATACAAATTTGATTCCTAATGATTTGTTTTCATTATATCATCTCTTGAGATTTCCATGTAATGTTTTTTCTCGCCATTTTTGTATTTTCCACAGACGCAATGTTTTTCAAAACCCAATTTTTCATAAAAATTTTGCAAATTATTCGAATCACGAAAATGCAACTCGATTTTAAGATTTTCTTCCCGTGTAAAAACTTTTTTCATGAACATTTCTGCCAGCTTTTTGGCTAGGCCCTGGCCTCTCAAATCATCACCGACCAACAAAGCGCTCAGTGTCACACAATTTTTTGTGACTTTGTTTTTTCTGCCGATTATCATTCCGCCTATTTCATTTTCTTTCTCAACAACAAGACAAATGCCCTTGTTTTTTTC
>JAQTLF010000003.1 GCA_028715015.1 Candidatus Moraniibacteriota bacterium
ATCATGTGAACAGCACCTTTTGGGCTTCAGCTGATTGGGTGATGTTGGAACTTATTCCGCCAAAAAACATTGAAAAAAGCCCCAAGCCGATGGAGGCTCTTTTTGCGGGGTTTGCAGGTGTGGAAAAATCATTTAACACTTTTGAAAAATATATAGACGGAGCCTTTACCGACTATATGAGTCTTGAAATTGTCAGTGATGAATACGGAGTTCATCTATATATTCGCACAATGAAAAAATATCGTCATCTTCTGGAGGCTCATCTTTATGCTCAATATCCTGATGTGGAGATAATAGAGGTGCCTGACTATGTCAATGATGTTCCTAAGATAATTCCCAACAACCAATGGGATCTTTGGGGTACTGACTTTATGTTCGTTCGCGACAATGCTTATCCTATCAAGACCTACAAAACTTTTGAAGAAGACATTACTGGGACTATGATTGACCCATTGGCAGGTTTGATTGAGGTTATGGGAAAACTTGGACCAGGTCTTAAAATATGGTTTCAATTGGTGGTTAAGCCGACATCTCCTGCTTGGGCGGGAACTAATGGAAAAAAAGTTTTAGACAAACTTAAGGGAAAAGAAAAAAAAGAAAAAGGTCTTTTTGAAAGAATTTGGGGGGATATTGTTGACGTGTTGACCCATTTGTACAAAGGTTTGCATGAGCCGGTTGAATTTCCAGCTGAAAAGAAAAAGGATGAACAACCTTTGGACACACGTCTTTCTCCAGGAGAAAGGGATGTTTTGAAAGCTGTGGAAGACAATTTGGGAAAATTGCAGTTTGAAACAAAAATCAGGTTTATTTTGCTCGGAAAAAGAACAAGCATGGACAAGACGTTTGTTTCTGCATTTACTGGAGGAATGAAACAATTTGGCGATGACAATATAAACAGTTTCAAGCCTGACAATGTTTCCAAAACCAAAGCTGACTATTGGACCAGAAAACCACGCTTGGCTTACAAACAAAGAAAGATTCTTAGAAGATATAGAAACAGAAGCATGGATGGGGCAACTGTTGTTTTGAGCAGTGAGGAATTAGCAACGATGTTTCATTTGCCTGACATGAACGTGATGGCGCCGTCGCTTTCCCGCGTGGAAGCCAAGCGTGGTGGCGCGCCTGCAAATTTGCCCATAGAATAAAACATTCAAGCATGTGAGCATATAAACATGCAAATATAAATTCAAAATGCATTTTAATAAAAATAAACTACAACGTTAGTTATTATGGCTAGAAATAATGAAATCGCATTTTTTGCAAAAACAAATTTCAGAAATCAAGAACGGGTTTTCGGCATCAAGACTGATGACCGCACCCGTCATATGTATATCATCGGAAAAACCGGTATGGGGAAAACCAACCTGCTGGAAAATCTGGTGGTGCAGGACATCCGCAATGGTCATGGAATCTGCTATATCGATCCTCATGGTGACACCGCCGAAAAACTTCTCAAAGCTGTTCCGGCTGAACGCATCAATGACGTCATCTATCTCAATCCGGCCGATCAAAATTTCCCATTGGCTTTCAATGTGATGGAATCGGTCGATCCTGACTATCGCCACTTGGTGGCTTCGGGTTTGATCGGTGTTTTCAAAAAAATCTGGGCTGATTCCTGGGGACCTCGTCTGGAATATATTTTGCGCAATGCGATTTTGGCATTGTTGGAATATCCAGGCAGTACCTTGTTGGGAGTGACCAGAATTCTGGTGGACAAAAAATATCGTGAAAAGGTGGTGGAAAAAGTGACTGATCCTGTGATCAGGCAATTTTGGGTGGATGAATTTCCCAAATGGAGTGACAAGGTGTTGCAGGAAGTCGTGTCTCCGATCCAAAACAAAGTCGGACAATTCTTGTCCAGTTCTTTGATCCGTAACATTGTGGGTCAGACGCAATCTTCTTTTGACATCCGCAACGCCATGGACACGCAAAAGATTCTGATTATCAATCTTTCCAAAGGACGCATCGGTGAAGACAATGGCGCGCTGCTTGGAGCGATGATGATCACCAAAATCCAGCTTGCAGCCATGGGTCGGGTCGACATTTCGGAAGATGATCGCAAAGATTTCTATTTGTATGTGGATGAGTTCCAAAACTTTGCCACGGAATCTTTCGCCAACATTTTGTCGGAAGCCAGAAAATATCGTCTCAACCTTATTTTGGCCAACCAGTACATCACCCAGATCGATGAAAAAGTCCGTGATGCCATTTTTGGAAATGCCGGCACGATCATTTCTTTCCGTGTCGGTGCCATGGACGCCGAATTTTTGGAAAAAGAATTCGCACCTGTTTTCGTGCAAAATGACATTGTGAACTTGCCAAAATATAACATCTATTTGAAATTGATGATCGATGGAATTGCAGGGGACGCTTTTTCAGCGCAAGTTTTGCCGCCAATCTACATCGGTGATACTGTCGGCAACGAAGAAAAAATCATCGCCTCATCACGTCAGCGCTACGCTTCAAGCAAGGAGGAAGTCGAGGACAAAATTGCCCGTTGGTCCGGGGTCATGCCTGTCGGGGGATTCCAGACTGTTAACAAGGCTCCAGCCATGCCGGCAGCTCAGACCTTCCAACAACCAAGGCCGCAATTTTCCAATCCTGCGCCAGCAAGCCAATTTCAGCAGCCTGCCAGAGTTTCACAGCCAATCAGTGCTACAGCTTTTAGTTCTCCTGTGCAGCCGGCAGTTCACGCTCCGCAGCAACCAGCCGAATTTGTCCAGCCAAAGGCTGCTGTGAGCTCGCCTGAGCCCCTGGAAGCTGTCGTTCCTCAAAATGTCATGTCAGCGCAGGCCTCTTTCAATCAGGGTGTTGCAGAGCCAGATTTGGTGGAATATTCCGAACCTCAGCCGCCAAAACCCATGTTTGAGGCAATTTGCGACATGTGCAATGAAAACATCCAGGTTCCATTCCAGCCGGACGGAAAACGCCCAACTTTTTGCAAAGATTGTTTGAAAGACTATCAGCGCATGACAGCCAAGGAAAAACTCAATCAGGAAAGAAAAATGCAAAGACAGCAAGAAGAAGCCGGTTTGCAATCCGCCACAAATCCTGCATCTTCGGTTGCCGCCAATGGACAATTTCCAACTGCACGTCCGACACAAAGTTTCGCTCGTCCGCCAATGAACAACAACCAAAGCGCATCAAATTCGCAACAACGTCCATACGCTGCTCCTCAAAGAGTGCAGCAAAAAACTTCTTTGCAGCAGCCAGCAAGAAAATTCGAACACAAAGCCTATGAGCCGCAAGATCGTCCGATGTCGCTTTCACAGATGCAACACATCGCTCCCAAAAAATTCAAACCTCGTCAAAGACCGAACATAAACTTGGACGAAGTCAGAAATCTGATCAACGCCAACAAACAAGAAAACTAGCAACCAAAAAACAACTCCGCCTGTCGGGGTTGTTTTTAATTTCATGAGTCAAAAAATAAAAACAATGCTGGTCAACATGCTGGAATGGGGATAAAATAATAGTATTAAGCAAATATTTCAAAAATCATGAAAAGAGAAGTTAAAATGGATGCAGACAGATGCCCGCAGGATCATCCTTGTCCACTAGTGAGAATCTGTCCAGTCGGCGCAATTTCGCAGGAAGGTTTTGCTGCGCCTGAAATCAATCACGAAAAATGCATTTCTTGCGGAAAATGCGTCGCCACCTGTCCATATCAAGTTCCATCTTTTGAACAATAATAAAAAATAATCATGGAAAAGGAAACAACAAAAGTAGGCAGTTGGATGGGATTGGTCAAAATTTTTTTGGTGTTGATATTTTTGCCGGTGGTTGCAATCTGGTATGTGTGGAAAAAGACAACTTGGTCGAAAAGAAACAAATGGATTGCGACAATCGCAATTTTGTTCGTGCTGCTTTTGGTGATTGATTCGAACAAGGCAGCCAATGAAAAAAGCAAAGAAACTGCCGAGCTGGATGCCAGGGTGGCCGCTTTGGAAAACAAACTTGAACAGGAAAAGCAAAAGAGCGCAACTGAAAATGTTGAAAATTTCAAACCTGTTGCCGAAGTTGCAAACAAAGAAGCCGCCGCAACTGAATTGCATGAAGTCATCAGTGTGACAGATGGCGACACTCTTAAAATCAATTTGAATGGCAACATTGAAACTTTGCGTCTGATCGGAATTGACACCCCGGAGACAGTTGATCCCAGAAAGCCGGTGCAATGTTTCGGACAGGAATCATCGGACAAAGCCAAGCAGCTTTTGAGCGGCAAAAAAGTCAGTCTGGAAGCAGACCCGACGCAAGGCGAAAGAGACCAATATGGCAGACTTTTGCGCTATGTCTTTTTGGAAGACTGAACTTTTTTCAATCAGAAAATGATCGAAGATGGCTATGCTCATGAATACACTTTTCAAAGCAAACCATACAAATATCAAAATGAATTCAAGGCGGCCGAAAAATCTGCCAGAGAAAATAAGCGTGGACTTTGGGCACCTGAAACTTGCAATGGTGACACTGAAAAAGCAGCCACTGCTCAAAAAACACAGACTGCTCCTGCTCCAGAAGTTGCTTCCACTTCTGCAATCGTTGAACCTCAATCAACGACCCAAATGTCGCAACCATCAGTGAGCACTGGCGGCGTGGTCAAAAAAAGTTCCACCGGAATCTGCCACGCTCCCGGAACGACTTATTATGAAAAAACCAAAAATTTCATCTCATTTGATTCAATCGACGCCTGTTTGAACAGTGGCGGCAGATTGCCGAAGAGGTAAAGGAAAAGCCTTGAATAAAAGGAAGAATGAGAGTAAAATTATGTTATATCAATATGCGTTAAATGCTATTGTTCTGCGGCACGTTATGTAGCAATTATTCTATATTTGAAAAAATATTATGTCACTATCTTGGAATGAAATAAAATCAAGAGCGATTGAATTTTCTAAAGAATGGGAAAATGAAAAATCTGAAGATGCTGAAGCTAAATCTTTTTGGGATGGATTTTTTAATGTTTTTGGAATGACGCGTAGACGTTTGGCAAACTTTGAATTTGAAGTAAAGAAATATGGTGGAAACAGTGGATTCATTGATTTGTTTTGGCCAGGAGTTCTTTTGGTTGAGCATAAATCTAGGGGACGTGATTTGGAAAAGGCTTATTCACAGGCCATGGACTATTTTCCTGGAATTTCAGAAAAAGATTTGCCAAAATATATTCTTGTTTCTGATTTTGAAAAATTCAAGCTCTATGATATTGAGGAAAATACTGAAATCGAATTTACTTTAAAAGAACTCTCAAAAAAAGCTTATCTATTTGGATTTTTGGCTGGATATAAAAAACAGGAATACAAAGAAGAGGACGAGGTCAATATTAAAGCTGCTGAGATGATGGGGAAGCTTTATGATGCAATGTCTGAAGCTGGATACATGGGACATGAACTCAATGTTCTTTTGGTGCGAATCCTTTTCTGTTTGTTCGCAGAAGATGCAGAAATTTTCAATATACATCAATTTAGAAAATATATTGAAACCAGAACAAACGTTGATGGTAGTGATCTTGGTATGCATCTCGGAATGCTTTTTCAAGTTTTCAATACTCCAAAAGAAAAACGCCAAGCAACACTAGATGAGGAATTAAATTCTTTTGAATATGTAAATGGGGGACTTTTTGCTGAAAATATTTCAATTCCTTCTTTTACTTCAAAAATGCGTGAGCGTTTGCTTGAAGCGTGTGCTTTCAATTGGACATCAATTTCACCTGCAATTTTTGGGTCTTTGTTTCAATCAGTTATGGACAAGGACGCACGCCGCCATTTGGGAGCACATTATACTTCAGAAAAAAATATCCTTAAATTAATAAAGCCATTATTTTTGGATGAATTGCGAAAAGAACTTGATGAATGTGGAAAAAATAATCAAAAATTATTTTTGTTCCAAGAAAAAATTTCCAAACTTAAATTTCTTGATCCTGCCTGTGGTTGCGGAAATTTTTTGATTATTGCATTTCGCGAACTTCGTCTCCTGGAGCTTGAAATGCTTAAGCGTCGCTTTGGCTCAGAAAGCAGGCTTGGACTTTATGATTTGAAACAATATATTCATGTTCGTCCAGAGCAATTCTATGGAATTGAAATTGATGATTTTCCTGCCAGCATTGCACAAATGGCCATGTGGTTGATTGATCATCAGATGAATGAAATGGCTGCAAAAATATTCGGAGAAAATATTCCTGATTTGCCACTTACCAAAGGCGCAAATATTTTTGTTGGCAATGCCTTGCAAAAAGATTGGGAGGAAATAGTGCCAAAAAATGAGCTGTCATATATTTTTGGAAACCCACCTTTTATTGGTTCAAAGATAATGACCAAGGAACAGAGAGACGATATCATTTTGGTTTTTGGTAAAAAATATAAGGGAGTCGGAGTTCTTGACTATGTTTCAGGTTGGTATATGAAAGCTACACAATACACATATGAAACCATAATAAAAGTTGCTTTTGTTTCCACTAATTCAATCACCCAAGGTGAACAAGTGGGAATTTTATGGGGTGAACTTTTAAAGAAATATGGTATTAAAATACATTTTGCACACAAGACTTTCAAATGGAACAATGAGGCACGCGGAAAGGCAGGCGTGTATTGTGTGATAATTGGATTTGCAAACTTTGATGTAGACAAAAAGCATCTTTATGAATATGAAGATGTAAAAAGTGAAGCACATGAAATGGCTGTAAAAAATATTAATCCATATTTGGTGCCTGCTGATGATGTGGTTATTTATTCAAAACAAAAACCCATCTGCAATGCACCCGAAATGAGTTTTGGTAACATGCCTTTGGATGGTGGAAATTTATTGCTATCCGAAAATGATAAAAATAACCTTATAAATCAAAATTCATTAATTGCAAGTTATATAAAGCCATTAATAAGCGCAAAAGAGTTTTTAAATAACGGTAAGCGTTTTTGTCTATGGTTGGTTGATGCTAAGCCTGAAGATTTGAGAAATATGCCAGAAGTTTTGCAAAGAATTGAGCAAGTTAAAGAATTTCGCCTAACAAGCAAGAGGCCTGGCACAGTTAAAAGTGCATCAACGCCATCTTTATTTGGAGAGATTAGGGATTTTGGAGAAAAATTTATTGTGATTCCTCGCGTGTCATCAGAGAATAGAAAATATATTCCAATGGGATTTTTTGATAAAGAAAACATTGTAAGTGACACATGTATGAGTATTCCAAATGCAACACTGTATCATTTTGGAATTTTGGAAAGTGAGATGCATATGACATGGGTGCGACATGTATGTGGTCGTTTGAAAAGTGATTTTAGATATTCAAAAGATATCGTATACAACAATTTTCCTTGGTCTGAAAATACAAGTGAGGAGAAAATGAATGCAGTTGAAAAATGTGCGCAGGAAGTTTTGAATGTGAGAGAAAAATACCCAAATAGTTCACTGGCTGATTTGTATGACCCACTCACGATGCCAGCCGATTTGGTCAAAGCTCATCAAAACCTTGATCGTGCTGTTGATTCTGCCTATGGTAAAAAAACCTTCAATTCTTCCGCTGAAAGAATGAACTTTTTGTTTGAATTATATGAAAAATACACGAGTTCATTGATTTTAAATACTGTGCGTAGGAAGATTTTAGAATAAATAATTAAAACTTGAAAATATGGAAAACCAAACTATTAAAAGGATGAATAAGGGGCAATGCCAACAATTTCTAGAAAAAACCATTGAAAATGCAAATATAATAAATAGCTCTGTAGAAAATTTGCAAAAATCAAATGCTGAAATAGAGAAGGCAAAAATTGAAATAGTGGGTGGCGATGAGAATATTGGCCTGATTGATCAGATTAAAAAGGAGCTTGGTGATATTAAAATTAAATCAGAAGAAATTGACGAGGCATATGATAAGATTTGTACTGACACTGAAGAGGAAGATTCAATAGCAACTCAACTAGAGGGCATACTTGATGACATTAAAAAAAATAAGGAAAAAATAGAAAATTTTGAAAAGAAAATACTTGGATATAAAAAGAAAAATGATATCGGGGAAACAGAAGATATTCCTGGTTTATCTCAAAAGTTGGATGACCTTTATAATGAGCAGAAAAAGAGGTATTCTATTTTTTATAAAAAAATAGAGCAAGAGCTAAAAGCTGGAGTAACAAGTGTGAATTTGTCAAAATCTTTTGCTGATAAGGTTGGGGAATACCACAAGGATAGTCGCTTTTGGTCAAAAATGTTTGTGGGACTTTCAGTTTTGGTTGCTACATATTACGGTTACATAACCGTATCTGCTGAAAGTATACATTCTTATCAAGATGTGATTCTGCACCTTGCTTTCAGGGCTCCGTTTCTGGCATTTGTTATTTGGTTGGGTATATTTTTTGGAAATCGTAGGGCTGAAAGTAAAAAACTCGAAGAATCATATAAACATAAGGAGGTTTTAGCTAGATCTTTCGTGGGATATAAAGAAACAATTGAAGAAATTAGTGATGAAGATAGTGAACTTCTTATTAAACACATGCAAAACCTTCTTGATGCCATGAATATTAATTCTAGTGAATTTTTAGCTACTGATGGAGAAAAACATCCAATAATGGAATTCACATCTTCTTTTTTTAGAGGCAGTAAAAAGAATGAAGAATGATTTTTTTACTGGTTTTATATTGAAATTATAAAATTTTGTTTAAAAAATATTTGTTGAAAAAAATAAGATAAAAATGTATTTAAGGTGAATATTTATTACTAAGATGACTACAATTATTGCTATATATGGAGCAGTTTTATCAACAATTACTTTTGCTTATTCGTTGTGGAAAAAAAGAGATGCTGTTAAGATTTTATATTCAATGTCGGATATAAATAATAAATATTATTGGTCTTTTGAAGTAATAAACGTAAGCCAAAGAAGTATCTATATAAAGGATTTTTGGTTTAAAAATGGTGATAATTCAAATGTTGTATTAAAGAATTGTGAAGATTTGGACGACATCGATGTTTCCGAGACGTTAGAATTAAGCCCGAATCGTTCTGTTGAGATAATTTATAGTGAAAAAATTTTGGAAATGAATAAGATTAATCCAAGAAATTTTTTTGTTGAGGAGGAGAATGGTAAAAAGTATTTTTTGGATGAAAGTTATCACGGTAAGAAATTTTTTGATTTTATAAAAAAGAAGTGACAAATAAACAATGCTTAAGAAATTTGGTTATTTTGGTAAATAAAAAAATGAAAACAATAAAAAGAAAAATTAATTCTCCTAAGGGTGAGATTGTAATTGTGATCCACAGCCCCAAAAGAGAAAGTGAAAAACTGGCAATTCTGTGCCCAGGATTTTTGGATTCAAAAGATTACAAGCATTTGGTATATTTGGCCGATGCTCTCTGTGAAAAGGGTTATACTGCCGTTAGATTTGATCCAAGTGGAACCTGGGAAAGCGTTGGGGATATTTCTGAATACACCACGACGCAATATCTTGAGAATATCAAAACAGTTTTAGAATATATGCTGAGAAAAAATGATTACAAGGATATTTTGGTTGGAGGGCATAGTAGAGGTGGAAGAATGGCTTTACTTTATGCAGCTAGAGACAATAGGATTACAAAAATAATTGGCATAATGGCTTCTTGGGGGTTTCTTGAAAGTAAAGAAAGGGAAGATTGGAAAATGTCGGGCGTAAAAATTTCCAGCAGGGATTTACCAAGCAGCACAAGAAGAAAGAATAAATTTTATATTCCCTTTTCTCATATTTTGGATTTGGAAAAATACGATGTAATTGATGATATTTCAAAGATAAAAGCGCCTGTGGTTTTGATTGCTGGAGAATTGGATGATGTGGTATCAGTAGAAGATGTGCGAAAGCTATACGAAAATGCTAATGAGCCAAAATCTATAACTATTATTCCAGGGATAGAGCATGATTATCGTCGCAGCGAAGAAGAAATTTTAATTGTAAATAAAGCAATATTGGAACAACTAAATCTGATTAATAAACAATATGGAAAACATTGAAAAGGAAATTGAAATCATTAAGAAAAGAAATCGTGGCGTGGAGATGGATAAGGCATGGGAAACAAGTTGGACACGCAGAATTTTTATTGCAGCAATCACATATGGTGTCGCATTTCTTTGGATGCACACGATTGGAGAATCATTGGTGTTTTTGAAAGCCTGCATCCCGACTGGCGGATATCTTCTTTCAACTCTCTCACTTCCTTTTGTAAAAAATATTTGGATTGCAAGAAAACAGTAATTAGAAACAAAAACATTGTACAGCTTCATACCTCATTCGTACATACAATGCTTTAATTGCATGTGTCCAACATGTAATAATTCCATTACAATATTTCAGTATATTGTAATGGGCGGGATGCGAGTTTGTGTTATAATGAAAGAATAAAAAAGATATATGGCAAAAATAAAACCACATCAAATTGAGCCAAAACAAAAATATATCGCCATCGATAATCTTTTTGAAGTAATCTCTGCATTGAAAACAAAAAAAGAAATCGTTGATTTTTTCTTGGGATTGTTTAGTTCCAGTGAATCTTTGATGCTTGCTCGCAGGATTCAAATTGCAAAATTGCTTTTGAATGGGGAAAATTATGAGAATATCAGAAAGAAACTGGGTGTAGGTAATAGCACAATTCAAAAAACAGATTTATGGCTTCATGGGGGAGATGAAAAGAGCACCATCTGGCTCTCTGCAACAATTAAGCGAGCCGACAAAAATGTTGTCACAAAGAGTAATAATTATAATCATGAAAGTTTGTTAAATAAATATCCGTATCATCGTTTCATTAATAAAATTTTTAATGATTGATGTAACCTAAAATTTTAAAAGGTAGTATATTACAATATTTCAGTATATTGTAATAGAAATAATGTTTTTTGTTTTAATGTTGTGATATGTAACTGACAATAAAAATATGGAAATAGATAAAATCAAGGCGATTATATTTGATATGGATGGGGTTATTGTCGAATCTGAACCAATACATGAAAAGGCGGAAATGGAAGTTTGTCGACAGTTTGGCATGGAGGTTGATAAAAAGGAATGGGACAACTTTCGTGGGAAAAAATTGGAAGACATTTTTTCCTATGCCAGCAAGAAATATGGTACGGGAAATGAACCAATTGAGGAAATGATCATACGTAAGATACAGTTGTATCTTACGTATGCATTGAATGAAATGAATCTTGTTGACGGTGTGCGCGAATTTTTGGAAGAGCTTAAAAACAATGGAAAATATGATTATGCTTTGACAACATCGGGCAGAAAAATTCAACAAGAACAAATTCTTTCAAAGTTCAACCTTGCTGATTATTTTGAAATAGTTGTGGCTTCTGATGACGTGAAAAATGGAAAACCTCATCCTGAACCCTATGAAATTACAGTGAGAAAACTTGGCGAGCAACCTGCAAATTGTTTGGTCATTGAGGATTCGGACAATGGTGTCATTTCGGCCAAAGCTGCCGGATGCCAAGTGTGCGGGATAACAACGACATTTGGTCGTGACAGACTTGAATTGGCAGGTGCTGACATTGTCGTTGCTGATTTTTTTGAACTATCAAAAATATTTTTTGAAAAATAATTAAACATACGAATTATGGTTTCATATAATTTCACAAAACAAAGGAAAAAGATTTATCAGCTGCATGTTCAGGGCATGCATTTTGGAGATATTGCCAAGGAGGTCAAAATGTCGGTTTTCAAAGTGAGTCAGGTTATAAAAAGAATTGAAGAAAAAGTTCCCAAGCAGGATTTGGAAAAATTTAAAACCCAATTTTCTTCTCAAAAACATTTATAGATAAAAATATGAAAAAAGAATTTGAATTTCCATTTCATCGAACAATTGGCGGGTCAGAAGAACAACACCAAGAAATTAAAAAGCAATGGCATGAATCAGTTGGTGAGATTTGGGATTTTAAAAGGAAAGATATTTCCAAATATGAACAAAAAATCACTCCGGAAGATCAGGAAATTATGGAAGACGTACAAACATATGTGCATGAAATTGCGCTTAAATATGGCGGTGATCCAAAAATACTTCCCAAAGAAAGCATGTTTGTCTTAAGACTAGATAGCTTGTCCGAGATTTCAAATGGTGAGATTGAAAACGGATGTTGCAATTATTTTGACAGGATAATTGCAGTTGAATGGGGATCTTCCAAAATTCGTTCGGCGGCAATTTTGGCGCATGAAATGTTTCATTTGGAAAGTTTTTCTTCATTGAGAATGAATCAAGAAAAGAATAAAGTTTTGCCATATCGTATGGGAATTTCTTTGCACAGCAAGGACAAAAAACGATATATTTTCAAAGTGTTGAAGAGGCTTTAGTATCTGAACTGGTCAATGAACTTGTTGAAAAATATTTGCGCAATGATAAACGATTTACAACTGAATTTACGCAAATTGATTTAATAAAAAAATGGATAGCAAGAGCTGCTATTGAAAACGGGCATTCAGAAAAAGATGTTAAGGAATATTTGAATGAATTTCTCTCTTTTTCAAATACGAAAGATTTACTCGCAATGATTGAAAGTGATTATGATGATGAATATAAGATTGGCTATGTATCGGAATATGTTAAGGGCATGATTGAAGATAAAGAAGCATTTTTCAGAGAACGAAAAGAGGAGCGAATAAGGCTTGATTTGTTTATTGATAAGATTCTTGAATCATCTGAAGGTTTGTTTAAAAACAAACATGAAGTCCTGGAAGTTTTTTTGCGAGCGCAACTTTCTGGAAGATTGCTTCCATTGGCGCGAATGATTGAAAAATCATTTGGAAACGGAAGTTTTCGTGATGTTGCGAAGGAATTTGCGCAATTCAAAGATCCACAACAGGAAGCAGAATATTGGCTGATGAAAAAAAGACAAAAAGAAAAAAATGATTTGGAACAAAGACAACGCGAACGAATTGGAAAACTTGAAGAAATGGAAAAAGAAGGGAAGTTATATGTGCATGAATAAAAAAAGAAACCGGTTTTTTGAAAAATATTCTTAGTTGCGGTGTAGTATACAAAGATATCTTAGTTTGGCGTAATTTTTTAAAAACAATCTTATGGAAAGGATCAAGGTTGAGCAGCATGGTTTTACGGCGTTTTCTTGGTTTGCGGGGTGGCTTTTCACCATCGGTTTTTTGCATCTTGATTTTTTCTGGCAAGGCGTTTGGGCAATTGTGCTTTGGCCATATTACATAGGCTTGGCCGTGAGTGGAATGGTCCAGGTCAGATAGCGTTTTTGCACAAAAAAATAAATATTTTGAAAAATCACCGGGTAAAAGGTGATTTTTTTTCGAAAGAATCTTGTGGTGTTCGCGTATCAAATTATGTGCAAGAAAATTTCTTGTCTCGTTTGCATTAATTTTTTTAAAAATACTTTATGCATACCAAAACAAAATTGAATAACAAGAATCTTTTAAAAAGAGTTGTCGCAACGACAGCCCTTTCAATTTTTTCAGTGTCAATTTTGGCACCGATATCAAAAGCTCAAGTCGTGTCTCAATCACCAATAATGCCAGTGTTTGCGCCAATTTCTGATCAGAGCGTGACAGTCGGGCAAACTTTGACTTTCACGGTCACTGCTCAAAATCCAGATGGCACACCTTTGGTTTATGTTGCATATGGCGCTGATTTGCTTGGCGGCGCAACATTTGATGCAAATTCAGGGACATATTCATGGACACCTTCTGCACAAGATATTGGAAATCACACCATAAACATATACGCATCTGACGGTTATTATGCTATCAGCATGCCGGTTAATATTATGGTCAATGCTGCTGTGGATCCAGCACCGACACCAACACCTGCACCAGATCCAACACCGACACCAACACCTGCACCAGATCCAACACCGACACCAACACCTGCACCAGATCCAACACCGACACCAACACCTGCACCAGATCCAACACCGATTCCAACACCCGCACCAGATCCAACACCGATTCCGACACCAACACCCGCACCAGATCCAACACCGATTCCGACACCAACACCTGCACCAGATCCAACACCAATTCCAACACCCGCGCCGGATCCGACACCTGCTCCAAAACCAACACCAAAACCATCTCATGAAAAGCAGTCCACTCAAAGAACTGATTCTGCCTCAAAAAGAATCGAATCAGAAAAAAGCAGCGAAAACAATTCAAAAAAGCCAACAGAAAACAAGTCAGAATCTTCAAAAAAACCACAGCAAAGTGGCAGTGAAACTGAGAGATAATCACTTTGAATCTGGCTGCAAATTGAAAAAACAAAAACAAACCACACCTCGTGGTTTGTTTTTTGTACTTTTCTTGTTTTTTGATTGTATATATTTTACACGGGGAATATTTTAACTGGAGGAGGTGAATTTATATGAAAACAAACAAATCAAAAGTTGCTGGTAGTATAAGCCTCATTGCTGGGCTCTGGTTGGCTTTGTCCGCTCTCTTTATGGGCTTTGGCTTGATCAGTAATGCCTTTATTGTAGGTGCCTTGATTGCGATTGCTGGCGTGATTGAGCTGAATAGCGTGGAAGCAACCACATCTGTCAGTTGGATTAATGGCATCTTGGGCGCTTGGCTCCTTGTTTCTCCAATGTTTCTTGCAGGATTGACCATGAGTGCGACCTGGAACAGTGTCATTCTTGGATTGATAGTTCTGGGAACTGCCGTCTATGGAGGATCATCCTCATCCTCGTCGATTGGCATGGGTCATCCAAAAATGGGCTAACAAGCGAATGACCACAGACCCTAAAGGCTTGAAGAAAAAGATCGAAAGACCTTTTTCTTTTGTTTAAGTGTTGCTTTTTTTGTCAATTATGAGTATTATTATGGCAAATATGATTTTTGGCGAAGCAATGGTTGTTAACAGACAAATCAATTCTCAAAGGGGGTTGAACCATGGACACGGACAATAACACTGTTGTCACCATCATCGGAATCATTATTCTTACAGCTGTTGTTTTTGTTCTCATCGCTCCTGCTCTTTTTGAGGGAAGGCGGATTCCGCCAAAACAGAATGGCAAAACAGCGCCATAATAGAAAAGCATTCAGATTTATGCGCCACAACCCATATGAGTCGTGGCGCATTTATTATTTACAATGAGTAAAAATGATGCTATTATTTGGTGTATATGAGCACAGACAGAGCAAAAAAACGAGTGATTGTGGGCATGAGCGCCGGAGTTGATTCTTCTGTGGCAGCTGCACTTTTGAAAGAACAAGGCTTCGATGTCGTGGGGGTTTTTTTGCATTTTTGGAAAGAACCGGGACAAGATGAGCTGCGAGAAAACAAATGCTGTTCAATCGAATCCCAGCAGGATGCCAGAAAAGTGGCGCAGATTTTGGACATCCCACTCTACACAGTCAATGCTGCCAAAGAATTCAAGAAAGAAGTGGTGGATTATTTTCTAGAAGAGACCAAAAATGGTCGCACACCCAACCCTTGTGTTGTTTGCAACGAAAGAATAAAGTTCAATTTTCTGTTCAAAAAAATGTTGGAAATGGATGCGGACTTTGTGGCCACTGGTCACTATGCGGAAATAAAAGACATTGATGGAAAACATCATTTGTACACTTCCAGCGATGAAGAAAAAGATCAGACATATTTTTTGTATTCATTGAATCAAAATCAATTGGGCAGAATTTTGTTCCCGGTCGGAAAATACAAAAAACCAGCCATCAGAAAAATTGCCGAAAAAATCGGTTTGCCAGTTTTTGACAAAGAAGATTCCCAGGGTCTTTGCTTCACGCCGGAAAAAACTCCGACAAAATTCATCAAGCGCAACCTCACTTTGTCATCGGGAGACATTGTCACGACTGAAGGAAAAAAGATCGGCACACATGACGGTTTGGAAATATATACCATCGGACAGCGCAAGGGAATCAACATCGGTGGCAACGGCCCATATTTCGTGGTTGATAGGGATTTTGAAAAAAACCAACTGATCGTGACCAATAACGAGGAAGATGAAAAGATTTTCAAAAAAACAATGTTGGTCGAATTGAAAAACTGGATCGCCAGCGAGCCGAAATTGCCGTTTGATGTCAATGTGAAAATCCGCTATAGACATCCACTTGTGCGTTGCACAATAACTAAGCAAGATACAAGATACAAGATACAAGATACAAACAGAAAAGAAGTAAATTTTATTTACGAAGTTGAATTTTTGGAAAGACAAAAGGCGGTGACGCCAGGGCAATCAGCAGTTTTCTATGCAGATGACAATGAAGTGTTGGGAGGCGGAACAATTCTCTAGCTTATCAGCTTGTCAGGTTTTAGCTTTTTAGAAAACGTAAAAAAGTTTACAATAGATAACAGAATAAGTGTTGAAAAATAATTATTTTATTTTGGCTGATAGCTAAGAAGCTAATGCCTAAAAAGCTATTATGCAAATGGATCCGGAACTTTTGGCACAAAGAAAAAAGATGCAGATGGAAATCATGCTGAAGGACAGCGACATGAAAAAAAATGAGCGCGAGAGGATGCAGGCGGAAATTGCCATGAGAGAAATCCAGCACAAACAAACGCAACTGCAAACGGAATATGCAATGCAAGACAATCGTTTGAAAAAACTTATCAGCGAGCATGTCCAATTGCAGGCAGAACTGATAAAATTAAAACATCAAATGAATAATTTAGGACGATAACGTATAAACATTTAAACATACAAACATACAAACATATAAACATATAATATATAATATATAACAAAAAAGTATGATTTATTTAAAAGATTTTATGCGGAAAATGGAAAAAGAGAAAAAAGAAATAGATAAAGATTTTAAATTTCTTGATAGAACAAAGGATCAAATCAGGGATGTTGAAAGAGAAATGGAGAAGAACCGTAAAGAATTAAATCCTGTCTTGATTATTGATGAATTAAAAAAAATACAAGAATTGCCCAAAAAGCTTGAAGATGATGATTGGGAAAAAATAGAACAAGAAATTAAAAAAATGAACTAATCGCATAACGCAAAACGCATAACACATAACACAAAACGTAAAATGCATAACAACCTGGACGAATTTTCGTGAATCTAAATGTTCCACGTTCTACGCTCCACGCTACGAGACCATAATGACTGCAAATGAACTAAGAAATAAATATTTGGAATTTTTTGCATCCAAGGGACACACGATCATTCCTTCGGCATCATTGATTCCGCGTGATACCGATGCTTCAACCTTGTTCACCACAGCTGGTATGCATCCGTTGGTGCCATATCTGTTGGGACAAGAGCATCCGGGAGGCAAGCGTGTGGCCAACGTGCAAAAATGCGTGCGCACCGGCGACATTGATGACGTGGGCGACAATCGTCACTGCACATTTTTTGAAATGATGGGGAACTGGAGTTTCGGAGACTATTTCAAAAAAGAAGCCATCGAGTGGAGCTTTGAATTTTTGACTGATCCCAAGTGGCTCGGTCTTGATAAGAACAGATTATATGTGACGGTTTTTAAAGGAGAAAATGGAATTCCTCGCGACGAGGAAGCGATTTCAATTTGGAAAAAAACTTTTGAAAATGCTGGCATGAACGTGGCAGTGGCTGGAGAAGACGAAATCATCAACGGTGATGTCCGCATCATTCCTCTTGGAATCGATGACAATTTTTGGATCGCCGGAGCCACTGGTCCATGCGGAGGTGACACGGAAATGTTCTATGACATGCGTCCTGAAGAAGGAAAATTGGAAGGAAGATTTACTGATCTGGTGGACAGTTTCAGAATCATGGAGGTTTGGAACAATGTTTTCATGGAGTTCAACAAAACAGCTGAGGGAAAATATGAAAAACTGTCCAAACCGAATGTCGACACAGGCATGGGAGTTGAAAGAACATTGGCTGTGATCAAAGGCGAATACACTGTTTTTGAAACTGAATTGTTCAAACCTCTTTTTGAAAAAATTGCAGAAATTTCCGGCAACGATTATGGCGACAGCGAAGAAACGAAAAAAGCTTTTCGTATCATTGCCGACCACGTCCGCGCCAGTGTTTTCATGTTGGCTGATGGTGTGACACCGCTCAACACCGGAGCCGGATATGTTTTGAGGCGCCTCATCCGTCGCGCTGTGCGCTGGGGAAAAGTGCTGGGCATCGAAAAAGATTTCACAGTGAGCGTGGCTGAAATTGTGATTCAGAAATTTGGAGATTTTTATCCTGAACTCAAAAAACAAAGAGAAACAATTTTTGCAGAATTGAAAAAAGAAGAAGAGAAATTCAGGAAGACTTTGGAAAATGGACTCAGACAATTCAACAAACTGTCAGTTGCTGCAATTTCAGGTAAAGATGCTTTTGATTTGTATCAGACTTATGGTTTTCCTTTGGAACTTACGATCGAGTTGGCCAAAGAAAACGGAATTGTGGTTGATGAAAAAGAATTTGATGGGGAATTGAAAAAGCATCAGGAACTTTCCCGCACGGCTTCAGCCGGAATGTTCAAAGGGGGGCTCCAAGATTCTGGGCAGGAAACTGCCAGACTGCACACGGCTGCGCATCTTCTTTTGGCTTCGTTGCGCAAAGTTTTGGGCAATCACGTGTTCCAGAAAGGTTCCAATATCACGCCTGAGCGCCTAAGGCTCGATTTCTCGCATCCTGAAAAGGTCACGCCTAATCAGCTCTCTGAGGTGGAAAACATCGTCAACGCTGCCATAGAGGCCGAATTGGAGGTTATCAGCAATGAAATGACCCTGCAACGAGCCAAAGAAATCGGTGCCATGGGTGTTTTTGAGTCCAAATATGGAGAAAAAGTGACCGTCTATTCAATCGTGGCAGATGATGCCCGCATTGTGAGCATGGAAATTTGCGGTGGCCCGCATGCCAAAAACACCCGAGAATTGGGCCATTTCAAGATCCAAAAAGAAGAAGCTTCAAGCAGTGGAGTCAGGAGAATAAAGGCGATATTGGAATAAAAATACAAGTCAACGGTAATTTGTCATCAGTCATCTTGTTGGATGACTGGCTTGCTGGTGACCGATGACTATTAGCTTTATTGACAAGTTTTTTGCTTCGGGGTATACTGATTTAGTAACAATTATTCTATATACGATCATGTTGGCAATCATAAAAACAGGAGGAAAGCAATACAAGGTGGCTGTCGGAGACAAAATCAAGATTGAAAAACTTGAAGGAGAAGCTGGCGCTGTAATCAAATTTGAAGAAGTGCTTTTTATCGGAGATGAGACTGATGTAAAAATCGGAACTCCATTTTTAGCTGGCGCTGTTGTGGAAGGAACTTTGGTTGAACAAGGACGTCATAAAAAAGTTTGGGGAATCAAGCACAAAGCCAAGAAACGATACAAAGTAAAATTCGGTCACAAACAACTTTACACTGAAGTGGAAATCACGAAAATTGCTTAGCTCATGGGGCATTAAGCATGGAGCATATAACAAAAATGCAATATTCAAAACACTCTGTGAAAACGGAGTGTTTTTTGTTTGCAAATTTTGAAAAATAAAAATCCCCGTGGCCGGTTTTTCCGGTGCGGGGATTTTGCGAGTCAGCCTTCTTTTGGCAAGAAAGAGGCAAGGATATATTCACCCAGTAGTATTTTCCCACTCAGGTAAATATCATCACCTTCTTTCTCCCAAGACAGCTTGATCTTGGCTCCGGCATAGTTCTTGATACATCCGGTTACTTCTGGTACCGAATGTTCTTCGAAAATGAATTTTGCCGGATCTGGCATTGGCACTGGCCTGTCAGCGATGGCGAGGCGTATTGCTTGGATAAAGAGAAGCCTTGAATTTCCTGGTTCATACAGTGGCTCAACAATGTCAAAAAAGATTGTGCCGCTGCTTTTCCCTTTTTCAAGTCTTTGTCTCATGAACTGCCTCCTTTTTCTGGTTGGGGTTAATAAAAAAGAACCATTGAGTTCCTATTGAAAATCTATTGATATTGCATTATCTATAAAACCTTGCGGTTTGTCAATGCTTCCGAGAGTGTGAGCTCGTCGGCATATTCCAAATCGGCGCCTGTTGAAAGTCCGCGCCCCAGGCGGGTGATCTTCACGCCTTCGATGCTTTGGATTTTTCTTTTGAGATATAGGGCAGTGGCATCACCTTCAGTGGTCGGATTGGTGGCCAAAATTATTTCAGTTATTTTTTCATTTTCAATGCGGCTGATCAATTCTGGAATTTTCAATTCAACTCCGCTGTCACCGACTTGGATGACGCCGCCAAGCACGTGATAGAGGCCTTGGTAGGCTTTGGTTCTTTCCAGTGAGATGATGTCTAGTGGTTCTTCAACCACGCAGATGGAATGTTGGTCGCGGCGCGAATCTTTGCAATATTCGCAAAGTTCGCTTTCGGCAATGTTGAAACATTTCTTGCAGATTTTCATGTTTTTGATTTCCAAAAGATTTTCGGCAAAGTCGCGAATTTTTTCAATGTCCTGTTTGAAAAGGAAAAGAACAAGACGTTCGGCCATTTTGGGACCGACTGACGGAAGGGAACTCAAGTTTTTTATCAATTTTTGAAAGGCTTTAGGATACACTGGTTTAATTTTAAATTTTAAATTATAAATTTTAAATCAATTTTAAATTTTTAAATAAGAAATCCATTTAAACATTTATTAATTTTGGATTTCATTTCAAACTTAAAATTTTAAACTTAAAATTCGCAAGTTATTGTTGTTGATGAATCTTTTCTAGTGAGCGGAAGCTGGCGCTGTTTTCCTGGAAGAAAGCACTGACTTCGCCAACTGGACCGTTACGATGTTTTGATATGATGATTTTCACGATGCCTTTGTTTGGAGTGTCAGGTTTTTCACGATCTTCACGATAGAGGAACAGCACGACGTCGGCATCCTGCTCAATCGAACCGGATTCGCGAAGATCGCTCAATTTTGGAATTTGAGGGCTGCGGGATTCAACGCTGCGGGAAAGCTGTGACAATGCCAAAATAGGAATGTTGAGTTCGCGAGCCAGGTTTTTGAGTCCGCGGGAAATTTCAGAAATTTCTTGCACGCGATTGTCGCCGCCACGTCCTTCCATCAACTGCAAATAGTCGATCACGATCAAACCGAGATTGTGATCGGCTTGAAGGCGACGTGCCATGGTTCTCATGCTCATGATGTTGGCGCTGGCCGTGTCGTCAATGAAAAGTTTGGCTTCAGAAAGAATTCCCATGGCTTCGCCGATTCTTTGGAAATCATTGTTCTCTCCTTCGCTGCTGAGTCGTCCTGTTCTGAGGCGCCACAAATCAACGTTGGCTTCAGCCGCAAGCATGCGGTCAACCAATTGGTCGGCGCCCATTTCCAAAGAGAACATTGCCACGGCCGCATTTTCGCGGACTGCCACGTGGCGGGCGATGTCCAAAGCCAAAGAAGTTTTTCCAACCGATGGTCTGGCTGCCAAAATGATGAGGTCTGATTTCTGTAGGCCTGCCAAAACGCCATCAAGATCCGGAAATCCTGTGGGAATTCCTCTGAACTTGTTGCCATCACGATGCAGTTCATCGATGCGGTTGAAAGCCGCCTCCAAAATCGATTTGATGGGCATGAAATCTTGCTTGATATATTTTTGCGAAACAGCAAAAAGTTTTTGTTCGGCTTCATCCAGAATTTTCTCCACATCATCTCCTTCGCGGAAACCTGTTTCAATGATTTCGCTGGCTGCATTGATCAATCTGCGCAGCAAAGCTTTTTTCTGCACGACTTTGGCATAGTGCACGATGTGCGAGGCGGATGGAACAGTTCCCACCAAAGAAGCGAGATAGCTGGAACCGCCTATTTTTTCAAGTTGTTTCTTTTCATCAAGTTTGTTTGATATGCTCAAAACGTCAAGCGGTTCACGTTGTTCATAAAGTTCCAGCATCGTTTCATAGATCAGGTTGTGATCGTCTTTGTAGAAATCGCCAACTTTCAAAAGATCGGCAATCTTGATGACGGCATCTTTTTCCAACATCAAAGAACCAAGAATTGACATCTCAGCTTCCAGGTTGTGCGGAGGTGTGCGCATCGGATCATAGTTTTGCGCAGGCGCTTGCTTTGGTTTGTATTCTCTGAATTCTCGAGCCATAGAGGATTAGGCATTAGGCAATTAGCTTTTTAGCTTGATAGTTTTTGTGGTGTTTCTGAAAAGCTAAAGCCTGAAAAGCTTTTAAGCTATTTTCTATTATAGCAACTGTGTGGGTTTAATCAACACAGCCAAAATCGATGTTTGTCCACGGTTTATGCAATGTTTTTGCACACGGATAATTCTTTTGGAAAATTAATTTGTTTTTTATTAAAAAATATCTTTCTTTCTATAATTTCTTATTAATTTGGCAAAAAATGTTGATGGAAAAAAATGGCTCAAACAAGGGAAAAAATCAGAATATTTTGCTGGAAAAAAAATTCTTTTTAAAAACCCTTGACAAGTTTTTTTTACCTTGCTAAACTGTTTAAGCAATCAAGAAGAAGTGATGTTAAATTCTTTAAGAAACATCCGCAAAAAAGAAAATATTTAAAAATTCGGGCGATGGAAAAGATACATCCCGATGCATATCAGAAGATGTGCGTGAGGATGTGTTTTTTATACTCTCCAACTATAGGTTGGAAAAGTAAAAAATGTGAACCTTAAAAAGATGTAATAATAGAACTGATCGCAATTTATTGCGGTTAGTCCTTTAAGATAATTTGTAGTAATACAAATTTCTGGTTGTTTATTCGAGCTTATACGTTTTTTCATCTTTTCGTTAAATAAAGATGATACCTGATTGAGCAAAAGTTCGCTTTTGTTTAAATCTATTTATTGAGAGTTTGATCCTAGCTCAGGATGAACGCTGGCGGCGTGGATAAGGCATGCAAGTCGAGTGGGTTTAGGCCCACGGCAAACGGGTTAGTAATGCATAGGAATTTTCCCTGAAGTCGTGAATAATCCGGAGAAATCCGGAATAATACACGATGTGCTCTACGGAGTAAAGATTTATCGCTTCAGGAGAAGCCTATGTCCTATCAGCTTGTTGGTGGTGTAATAGACCACCAAGGCTATGACGGGTAGGGGGTGTGAGAGCACGGCCCCCAACATTGGGACTGAGAACTGCCCAAACTCCTACGGGAGGCTGCAGTCGAGAATATTCCACAATGGACGAAAGTCTGATGGAGCGACGCCGCGTGCAGGATGAAGGCCTTCGGGTCGTAAACTGCTTTTGTAAGGGAAGAATGCAAATGACGGTACCTTACGAATAAGAGGTTACTAACTCTGTGCCAGCAGTAGCGGTAATACAGAGACCTCAAGCGTTATCCGGATTTATTGGGCGTAAAGAGCTGGTAGGTGGTTATATTAGTCAGATGTCAAATCTTCGAGCTCAACTCGAAAACTGCATTTGAAACGGTATAACTAGAGGGTGTGAGAGATCTATGGAACTCATGGTGTAGCAGTGAAATGCGTTGATATCATGAGGAACACCAAAGGCGAAGGCATTAGATTGGCACACTCCTGACACTGAGCAGCGAAAGCGTGGGTAGCGAATGGGATTAGATACCCCAGTAGTCCACGCCCTAAACGATGTATATTAGGCATTGGAAGTATCGACCCTTTCAGTGTCGTAGCTAACGCGTTAAATATACCGCCTGGGAAGTACGGCCGCAAGGCTAAAACTCAAAGGAATAGACGGGGATCCGCACAAGTAGAGGATCATGTGGTTTAATTCGACGATAAGCGAGGAACCTCACCAGGGTTTGAAACTAAGCTGCACGGCTCAGAAATGAGTCAGCCTTCGAGGGTGCTTAGCAGGTGCTGCATGGTTGTCGTCAGCTCGTGTCGTAAGATGTTCCGTTAAGTCGGGAAACGAGCGCAACCCCTGTCGCGTGTTATACATGTCACGCGAGACTGCCCAGACTACTGCGCGCTAGCGCATTAGCTTATTAGGCTTTAGCTTCTTAGGAACTTTTCTAGAAAGCTAAAAAGCTGAGAAGCTATAAAGCTAGTTAATAGTAGTCTGGGAGGAAGGAGGGGATGACGTCAAATCAGCATGGCCCTTTGACACCCTGGGCGACACACGTGATACAATGGCCGGTACAGAGGGTTGCCAAGCCGCGAGGCGGAGCCAATCCCAAAAAACCGGTCCCAGTTCGGATAAGAGTCTGCAACTCGACTCTTTGAAGTTGGATTTACTAGTAATCGGAGATCAGAACGCTCCGGTGAATACGTTCTCGGATCTTGTACTCACCGCCCGTCACACCAAGAGAGTTGGTAACACCCGAAGGCCCCGTGTTAAACCGGGGACAACGGTGGGATCGATGATAAGGGTGAAGTCGTAACAAGGCATCCGTAGCGGAAGCTGTGGATGGATCACCTCCTTTCTAGGGAGTTAAGGTGCGATTGGTGTCTTCGGACAACCAATCAATTCTAACGGTCGTTTGTTCTTGCTTCGGCAAGGATAAATCTTGTTTACCATTGAGGTAAGCAAAAATTCGGATAACCAGTCATTAGGACTAGCCACAATAGCTTACGATTAGCCTCGGCTTTTTGTATTGCTGTAGGCATGAAAACACTTTTTCGCGAAGGTGTTTTTTTGTTGTGTGAAATAGTATGATATGATATGGATATAATGTTAAGTAAAAATGCATCTAAAAGGCAAATATGAAACTGAAGCAAGACAAATACCGCAAGGCAAGAGGAGGACATTCCAGATTGCTGGACGTCAGTTGTTCAAAATGCTCACAGCATCTTTTCTATTATCAAAAAGATGGCCCAGGAATTTTGAAAAGAACTTATTTGGATAGAATTACAAATTCAGAGAAATTTGAAAATTTGCAACATCTTTCCCTTGGTAAAATTCCGCAATTAATCTGCTCAAAGTGCGGCGAACATATAGGAGCGCCGATTATTTACAAAAAAGAAAATCGTCTAGTATTCAGAATGTTTGAAGGCGCGGTAAGCAAGAAAATTGTTAATCTGGATAGTCAGAAAAATTTATGAAAGATTTCCACATCCATTCAGGATTAATTGAGCATACGAATGATGACATTTTTTCAATTGCTCAAAAGGCAAAAGAACTTGGATTTACTGAAATCACAATCTTGGAACATATTTCTCCGTTTAAAATAAAATATCCAGCAAATTTAGATCCAAGTAATACGATTTTTGCAGATAAAATTCCAGAAACATATTCAAGGAGAACTTCAACAGTTTCTGTTTTGGTTGAACAATGCAAAAAGGCGGAAGCGGAAATTGGTATTAAAATTAACAGAAGTTTGGAGGTTGATTATTATAAATCTTTTGAAAATGATATCAAAGATTATGAGAAACACGGGTTAGATTATTTGACTCTGAGTAGTCATTACGTTGAAGACCCCAAGGCTGACGATGAAAACAAGCTTATTCATATTGGCTTTTCAAAAAACATGAATTATTTTCTAGAAAAATACGGGGAAGAAAAACTTTTTGAATTGTACTTTAAAAATTTGATGAATGGTGTAAAATCTGGCTTGTTTGAATTAGTGGCTCATTTGGATTTTTTCGGAAGAGCTTTGGAAAACTATGACCATCGAAAAGTGATTAAATATGTCGAGCCGATTTTGGAGCAAATAATTAAGAGAGAAATGTTTCTTGAGTTGAATATTTCTCAAGAAAAGCTCCAGCCAGCACTTGAAATAATCGAGAAATACAAGGAACTTGGCGGAAACAAATTGGTTTTCGGCAGTGACTCTCACTCACTTAGTGATTTAGTAGGTTCAATTGAAAAGAGGCAGAAATTTGTTGAGCTTGTTGATGTCAAATAATGTTTTACTTAAGCTAGTAATTATGGACATAATCAAAACGAAGAGATTCATATTAAGATTAATAAGATTGAAAGATGCAAAAGATCTTGCAAAAAACATGAATAATTGGAATGTGATAAAAAATCTTTCTCAAATTCCGTTTCCATATGAGTTGAGGCACGCCAAGCAATTTAGTGGGAAAATAGAGAAGGAGATGAAAAAAGAAAAACCTGAAAATTATGTGATGGTGATTGAAATTGATGGCGAGGTAGTTGGTGCAGTTGGTGCTCATCACATCGTGCATGGACACAAGGCAGAAATGGGTTATTGGCTGGCTGAAAAACATTGGGGGCGGGGAATTATGTCCGAGGTTGTAAAGAAATTCATGGCGCATATTTTTACGAAATTCAAACTTCGTCGCATATGTGCATATGCCTATCCTTATAATAAAGGTTCAATGAGGGTCATGGAAAAAGTTGGAATGAAATTTGAAGGAATCGGTCGCAAAGATATGATTAAGGATGGAAAATTTCTCGATGTTCATATTTATGCAAAAGTTAAGTGATATTTAGGAAACTTGTATGGATAGAAGAAGAGCCTATCAACAGTTATGTTGATAGGCTCTTATTTTACAAAAAGGCGTCAAAGTGTTTCTTCATACATTTTTAAGTAATCTCTGAGTGCTTCATTGAAGTCATTGGCGAGAATTATCTCGCCGTGTAATTTCATGATTCCGCGCTTATACTGCTTGAGAACAGGCGCGATTTTAAATAGATCGCCCCATTGTCCATAATGCAGATATTCGCTACTGTGGTATCTGATCATCTTTGATGAATATGTGATATCACGACAATGTCCATGAATTATCACATTAGCATCGGGAAACGCGTTGAAAATTTCCAATATCAACGGCGTTTCTGAGGATGGCATACCTTCGCCTGACCAAGATACAATTCGATGCTTCCAGTCAGTGATAAGAGTCAAGTCGCTGCACGATAAATTTCCGACCAGCGAACCAGAACGCGTTACCAAAACCCCTCCGTCAATTCTTTTTGCTAAAAATCCAGCCGAGGTGTTGGTATAATGATCCTCTTGCATCTTGTTACCAATCGCTGAAAATTCTGGATAGTTGGTGTCTACGATTTCGTCGATATTAAGCTTGATTCTCTTTTCTTCATATCGAATCTTTTGATAACGATGATAGACAGTGTCAAAAATCTTTTCCCATGGTGCCATCGTAATCTTTTCGAGTTCGCCGCTGGCAGAATAGACATATTCTGGCCAAACGATTTCAACTCCAAAACTTGACACAATATCTTGCGCTCTGGGTGTAGCTGGATGATTCCAGTACTGGCTTCCCATAGCTGGAGCAACAACAACATGTTTGCCTTTGCCGATTGCAGCATGCAATATAGACATAGGGTAATTATCGGCAATACCGTAAGAGATTTTTGAGAAAGTATTGAATGTGCATGGTGCAACGATAACAATGTCTTCCTCTGGAATCTTGTCACAACTTGATTCCCGACACACGATTACTTCGCGACTAATGGAATCCCAACAATCAATCATTGGAATAGCGGCTGGCGTTGGCATAAGAATTGGTTTTGCTCCATCCTTTTTGAGCATATCGAGCAAAATCATCACGCCTTTGGCTTTAGTCGCACCCGTCACAATGACATAAACAATCTTATTCTGAAGCATCTCATATCACCACCTTTCGTTTTAAGTTAAATGATACTGACGATAGAGTTCGTAAGCCATCGCCGATACGGCAACCGGCAAAGTCAAGAAATCGACCTTGCTTTTATCCATCGGCAATTTTACGATTTCATCAAGCAACTGCTGTTTCTCAAGTGTGAGCCCAGACGTTTCTGTGCCAAAAATAATTACTACATCTTGGTTTGCTGGCAATTTGACATCATAGAAGATTTTGTCAGTTTCGCCAGATGTGCCAATTAGGTACTTACCTTTAGCTCTCAGGTCTTTGATAGCTTCTTCGAAGGTTTCGTAGTGAATTTCCTTGAAAGTACCCTTGATGTTCCATGACCCAACTTTCGTCTTTACTTTTGGAATATCAAAAGACAGTGAATTTTTGCCAGAGGTATAAACGACGGCGTCGATTGACTTGGCAATCTGGACAATGTGCGCCATATCGTATGGCGAACGGATGATATCAAATAATAATTCAACTTTTCTCATTTTATCTATCTCCTTTTGGTTTGATAGCGACCAGAATGAACGGGTCTGATGTAATGGTGGCATCTTTTGCGAATTTTTCTAGAACCATTTTTTCGTCGGCTTCGGCGAAATTTTCTACAAATGGAAAACTTTTAACCACCGAAACCAGTTCTTGTGCGGAATTGTATTTTCGTGCAATCTCATATTCATCAAATTTGAAAATTTTAAATCCCGCATTGCACAATAATTCTTTGTAATAGTCTGGTTTTCGTTGCCGGATAATCCTACCACTAAACATTTCTGCAATCTCAATCATACCTTTGCCATAGCCATATTCACGAAAAATGAAAATGCCGTTGCCTTTCAAAACGCGAAAGATTTCGGTTGCATCTATTCGTGTAACATTTTTGGCAGTTACAATGTCAAAACTACAATCGTCAAATGGCATATCGCCAATATTCGCCTCAGTTATCTTGGCTTTATTGGCAAGATTTTTGACTGCGAGTTTTACCATTTCACTTGAATTATCAATTCCGAAAAATTGAACTTGCTTGTCGCTATTTTGTAAAATCTGCGACAAAACGAAACCATTTCCAGTGCCGACATCAAGCAGTGTGCTACCATCATTAAGATGCTGTGTAATCAGAAGTATAAACAGGGTATTCACATCAATGCCTTGTTCGACTTTAAAATTTGCAACATAATCTCTAATGACTAGAGTCTTGTTATCATATTGCATTGCAGCCACCCCCCCCTTGTTTTTCTGAATGTAAATGTATTCAGTACGTTGTTAAAAAACATCAAACAAAAAAGTTGCGTTGCAATCTCCTGTTCGAATGCTCATATTTATAGCACAGATTACAATAACACAGGATACGAAATAACGCAAGAGTCGGTCGTCGGATTTTTTAACATGGGATTTAATGCTACAAATACTTGCGTTGTTTATCAATATGTGGTAAAAGTAACTTTACTATAAGGGGAGTACCTAAGGTGAACTTTTTATGGTTAGTAGTACATTAAAAATCAATTATTAAGGGGGAGAGAAAATGAGTGAGATAAATAATGACTTGTGGTTATTTGATTACAATCAAGGCGCAGCATACGAAGCTTTCAGTAAGTGTCAGGATGTTTTTAGGGTTATTGAGACACATCTACAGAATAATTTTGATTTTAAGGAGAAAGTAATTCTTGAGATTGGAGCTGGAAGTGGAAAGTTTACGCCTTTTCTGGCAAAACAGTGTTCTAAGCTGTATGTTGTTGAAAGAAGCGCAAGTCTTATGCAAATCAACCGCGACAAGAATATTCATGCTATCAATACGGAATTCATACTTTCAGATGTTAAAGATCTAGCTATGAAACCCAATAGTATTGATGTGATTTTCGCAGGTTGGAGCTTGACTTCCATGAGGGAATATTTCGGTATAATTCTTGAGAGTTTCAGGAAATTTTTACGCAAGGATGGAATAATTCTGTTAGTGGAGAATGCTGGCAATGATGAGTTTTGTAAAATAATGAATCTCGAAGAGTTTACATCCATAATGAAGAATGTCTATGTGGATATGGGATTCACGCAAAGAAAGGTTGTCAGCACCACCATTAAATTGCCGTGTAAAAATGTGTTCTACGATGCATTCCCGAATAAAAAGGAGGCAATGTTGCCATCTCTTGAAATACAACATAAAGTGTTGATTCTGGAGATGCAATCCTCAGTTTTATTTCAAAAAATCACGTGTAATCATAAGGAGGAAGGGTAAAATGAAAATCGTAGAATATAAAACTGGACACGAGGAACGATTGGCAAAGCTGAAAGTCACGCTTTCTAATCCATTGTCACTCTGTTGGCAGGTTACCAAAAAGTGCAACTACAACTGTTCATTCTGCCTGAGTGGAGAACAGGATCAGACGGATTTGCCATTAAGCAAGATTAAATCAATAATTGATGTCTTGGCCGAGTCGAATCTGTTAAGGATCGACTTTACCGGAGGTGAGCCATTTCTTCGTTCTGATTTTTGCAAGATTTTGACCTATGCCTCAGAAAAGGGCATTGAGACGCTTGTTACCTCCAATGGTTCGATATGGAGCGAAAAAATCGCCAGCACTTTATTAGAGACCAACACATTGTTGTTGATTTCTTTGGATGGTGACAAGGAAATTCACGACAAATCTCGTGGTAAAGGCGCTTACAGCAAAGCCGTAGAGAATATTAAGAGATATCGAGATGCTGGCATTCCGCTTCGCATCAATTGTCTCATTCGAAAGGATAATGTAGATAAAATCGACTACGTCCATCAGTTAGTGAAAGATCTAAGGATAGATAGATTATTTTTTATCCTGATTGCGCCACAAGGAAAGGCCTATACTGATACAGAGCTTCTGCTTTCGGACAAGGAAAGAGTGTTCTATTTGGATAGAATTAAGGCGCTTAAGAAGGTATCGGGTGATCATCCATTCATTACGATTCAGGATTATTCAGAATTGGGTAATCATCACTCTTGCTTCTTGATCGATTCAAAAGGGGATGTAATTTCACAGGGCTATTCTCAAGACGATTGTATTAAGGTTGGCAACATCCTTACGGACGGCCTTGGGAAATGCTGGAACAACCCAATTGTTAATCACAAGGGACACTTTCTGCAGTATAGTTACATGTTTAACTATTACATGTAAGAAAGTAGCTGTAAGGTTGTACATGAACAATTTATTTGCAAAGGTCGGAAATTAATTATATCTCCGACCTTTTTTCTTTTTCTATACTTATTTTTAAAGCAATCCCGTATTTATCAATGTGTTGCAAGTAATATTATTGGTTTGTATCATATTTGCTTGCTATTAAGCAAATTGACAACTATACTTATAAATGGAGTCTTTTAAGAGCAGCATTATGCCCAGTAGAATTTTGATCCAAAATAGATAAGAAATTAAATTAATAATTAAGTATTTTATTTGTATGAGAATAGGAATTATTGGACCAAACAGATGTCCTCAATTAAAACAGGAAGAGCTAGAGATAAGAAAGAATAATCTCGGTAAGGTTGCAAGAATTTTAGCAAAAACAAGTTTTGAAATTCTCTTAACTCCCGATAAGGATTCCTTATTGGAGTTATTGGGTAAGGAATATTTGAAAAATGATGGCAAAAAAATATCGGAAATAGTCCCACTAGATGATGATTTTGAAAAATACCTGAATGTTGATTTAGGAGAAATAATTTCTTGTGGAAAATGGCCAAATCAACCTTCAAAATTCAATGAAGAATGTGGTGTTATGTTTTGTGTTGGATATGGTGGAATGGTTATGGCTGAAATAGGTTTTTCTGGATATTATAATCCTAAAAGAATCTACATCATAAATGAATTTATTTCTCAGAAACTTCCTGAGGAAATTGGTTTGGATATAAAATATATAAATTTAAATGAGCTAGAGGATACTTTAAAAAATTTAAAATAAAAGTAGAAAACAAGCCATGTTAGTTCTGATAAGGGTGTCAATTGGCACGCTTTTTCATATTAAAAATCGTTATTTCCACTAATCTCCCATGAGCCGCCTCCTTTCTAGGGAGTTAAGGTGCGATCAGTGTCTTCGGACAATTGGTCAATTCTAACGGTCGACCTTGTCACTCACGAGTGACAGGTTCTTGTTTACCATTGAGGTAAGCAAAAATTCGGATAACCAGTCATTAGGACTAGCCACGATAGCTTACGATTAGCTTGTCTTTTTGTATTGCTGTAGGCATGAAAACACTTTTTCGCGAAGGTGTTTTTTTGTTGGGCAATTATTTAAATACCAAAACCAAGCTTTATGTAATTTGTAAGGTTGAAGGATGTATTAGTTTGTATAAAACTTTAATATCTAATCTTATGAGAAAAATAATAGTGTGGGATGTTGTTACGCTTGATGGCTGTTTTGAAGGAAGGAAGCCGTGGGATTTGTCTTTTCATGATTTGGTGTGGGGGCCGGAGCTGGAGGCGTTGAGTCTCGAGCAGTTGCAAGAAGCGGATATGCTCGTGTTTGGCAAAAACACATATGAAGGCATGGCGGAGTATTGGACAACAGCGGAAGGGGAGGGAAAAGTAACCGCGCTCATGAATAGTATTGCTAAGGTGGTATGCTCTTCATCGCTAGAAAAAGCCCAATGGAACAATACGACTATCATCCGCGACGCAATACCTGGATTAAAGCGCCTCAAAGAACAAGGCAGTGGACCAATATATATTTTTGGTAGCGGAAAACTTGTTCAATCTCTCATGAATGCTGGAATTGTTGATGAAATTCGCTTGTGTATCGCGCCGATTATCCTGGGCAATGGCCGCAAATTGTTTGATGATGAAAATATGACGCGTAGGCTCGAATTGCTTGAATCTCGATCGCTTCAAAATGGTGGCGTTATTCTTCGGTACGAGGTAAAAAGATCGTAGTCCTCTTTATGGATTTATTTTTGCTAATGCGTTATGATGGATGAATAATAAAAAATATACATTCATGACAATTAAAAAAATATTTCCAAAACTGAAGAAATGGCACTTGGCAATCAAAATAATTCCGATCATGCTGGGCATAGTTGTTCTGAAGCTGCTGTTCCATAAATTCAGCTTAGAGTTTATTTCCCTGAATGCTTTGTTTACCAGTTTGATTGCAGCCACGACTTTCTTGATCGGATTTTTGATCACGGGTGTTATTTCAGATTACAAAGAAAGTGAAAAAATCCCGGGAGATATGGCCTCAGGCTTGGAAGCGCTCTACGACGAGATTTATATTTTGGACAAAAATAAAGGCAATAGCACAACCAAAAATTTCATTGTTTTCCATAAGGAATTTTTAAAATCGATCATTGATTGGTTTTATCGCAAAGAAAAGACCAGAAGCATTTTGGACAAATTGCATAAAATGGATGACCATTTTGCTGAATTGGAAAGCATTATTCAGCCGAACTTTCTGACCCGGATGAAAAACGAACAAGCAAACATCCGCAGGATGGTTGTCAGGGTGGACAATATCCGGGATCTTTCTTTCGTGCAATCAGCCTATGCTATCGTTGAGTCACTAGCTTTCTTTGTGATTTTCGGCCTTTTGGTCTTGAAAGTTGAGCCGTTTTATGAAGCTTTGTTTTTCACTACTCTAGTTTCGTTTTTGATGGTATATATGATATTTTTGATCAAAGATTTGGACAATCCTTTTAATTATTCTGAGCATGGTGAAAGTGGCACAGAAGTTTCCATAAAGCCGATCCGTGATTTGATCGCAAGACTGGACAATAAATGATTACAATTGCTTTTTGAGGTATGCTCAAAGCATAAGTATAAAAAATGATTTGCATGAAATTAGGAGGGTATTAACATTTTACACCAATTAATGATTAACATCGCCATAATATTATTTATAAAATATAAAAATTATGCCCAGATATGATATGCCAAATGCTAATAATATTGAACAAATTAAGCATGCAGAAAAAAAGTTGGATATTGAAAAAGAAAAATCCGAGCATATTCCAACTCCAGAAGAAGTAAAATCATTATTTGAAAAATTGGTTGGAGAAAACGGATATGAAGATGTTCGTAAACTTGAGGATGAGAGAGGTCTCTATTTGTGGGAAATTAAAATTGCTCAAGAGGATGGCAGTATGGAATATTCATATATCAGAAAAGGTGATTATAAATCCAGAGGACTTGCAGGAGGCTCTGCATCGGAGACTGCAATTCACGTTACATATTTTAATGAAGACGGAATACCAATCAGCGGAACGTCCGTACTTAAACTTGTTAACGATAAATGGGTGGAAACCTTGTAATTTTATTGCCATTAGTCTCGCAAGAATGGCTTGTTTGAGCTATTTGGATAACTTTTGGATAACTTTATTGACAAGTTTTCAATATTTATATAATATATCAATAAATAATGCTCTTACGAATTTAATTGAGCATTAAAAAAGCCTCTTATTTGAGGTATTTGAAAATGGAAGGGGGTGTTAGCATGGGAGGAAAAGGTGGTCACGGTGGAGGAAATGCTGGTTCCGGCGGTCAAAGTGGCGGCGGAGGTGGTAGCACCGGTGGCGGAAGCGGTACTCGCGGAAAATAGCGATTGCCAAAACAAGGTGTAGGTAACATTGCGTCCTTTTTGATTTTAAAAAGGACGCTCTTATTTTTTTAAATGTGTTATAATAAAAAAATGGAACACAGAATAGAAAAATTACAACTTAAAAATGGTGCGAAATTGATAAATGTGGTTATTAAAAATTTGCCAATAACTATGGTTTCTGCGTGGTTTAGGACTGGCTCAAGATTTGATCCGGCGGGCAAGGAAGGCCTTGCTCACTTTTTGGAGCATCTCTGCATGAAAAAAACAAAAAAATATCCAAATGAAATTGAAAGGCTGAAATCTTTGGAATCAAGAGGAATTAAATTCAATGCTTATACGAGTTATGAAACAACCCATTTTTACCATGTTCAGGAAAAAGAAGAAACTTATACTTCGCTGGAATTTTTGATTGATGGATTGAATGACTACGTTCTTTGTGAAAATGATATTGAAAAAGAAAAAGGCATCGTGATAAATGAAATGCTTGAAAATAAATCCAATCCCAATGAATATATCTGGAATATTTCAAATCAGGCTCTGTGGAAAAATTCAACAATGGGAAGGAATTTTTTTGGAAACAGACAAAGTATAGAATCAATAAAAAAGGATGATTTGGAGAAATTCATACAGCAATATTATTCTGCACGAAATTGTGTATTTGTGGTTGTTGGGGATGAAGATACTGAAAAGCTTGGAGAATTTTTCAGTAAAATAAATTTTAAAAATGACATTGAGGTAAAAAAAGAAAAAGAAGCATATGGGCAACCCGAGAAATTATCGATTGCTAAAAATGACAATAAACAAGTGACTGTTGCTGTGGCTTTCAAAACATTTTCAATGGGTGATTTTTATGATATGGCAATCATGGATTTCATCAGGGATTATTTAAGTAATAAATGGATCTCAAAATTAATTGAGGAATTGAGATTGAAAAGAAATATCACTTATTGGGTTGATGGAGTTTCTGTCAATTTTTCAGACACTGGTTTTTTACGCTTGGTTTTTTCATGTGATAAAAAATTTGTTTTGGAAGCTATTGGGATAATTTTAGATGAAATAGAAAAAATTAAGGCAGGCTCATTTAAGGATGTAGACTTGAGTTATTTTAAAAAATCTTTTACATCGTCATTGGCCATAAAATTCACTGATCCGTATGAATATTTGTGGTGGTATGGATGGCAGGCAACTATTTTGGGAAAGAACGAAGTGTTTTCCGTTGACGAATATGTTAAATTAATCCAAAAAATTACACCTGGAGATATGCGTGAAATTGTTGAAAAATATTTGGATAAGGAAAATATTTCGATATCAATTATTGGGGATGTTGAAAGCACATCCTTTGATAGCTTGAAGTAAGGCTCCACTGTTGTAACATTGTTGCAAAAAAACACTTTTTCGCGAGAGTGTTTTTCTTGTTGGAAATTTTGCAATTTGGGCTTGGGTTGGATGTATGAATATACAAGGAATAATTTTTTTAATCGCATAATTTTATGAGAAAAATAATAACCACAACATTTGTCACGCTCGATGGCGTCATGCAGGCGCCAGGCGGACCGGAAGAGGACACCTCCAGGGAATTCAAATATGGGGGATGGACAGCCAATTATTGGGACGAGATTGGCGGTTCGGTCATGAGCGGTTTTATGAAGATGCCATTTGATCTTCTGTTGGGAAGAAAGACATATGATATCTTTGCTTCCTATTGGCCTGATGCCAAGGAGGATGGCGAGATTAAAGAGAAATTCAATGCCGCAAAGAAATATGTCGTTTCGCATGAGGCCAAGGAGCTTGCTTGGAACAATTCCGAACTCATAACAGGAGACGTTGCAGAAAGAATCAGGGAGCTTAAAAAACAAGACGGTCCGGATTTGTGGGTGCATGGAAGCGGCAATCTCATTCAAACTCTGCTGAAGGAAAATCTCATCGACCGCATGCACGTCTGGATTTTTCCGGTCGTGGTTGGCGGAGGAAAGAGACTGTTTGAAAACGGTGTTCCCGCGCAGGGATTGAAGTTGGTCGATTCCAAAACAGCTTCCACTGGAGTTGTCATTGCAACATATGAACCAGCCGGAGAACTTGTGACTGGAACAATTGGCGAATAATCATGCAGCACATTCTTTTTGGTGGACTGTTTGGTTGCGAGTTGTTTTTGTTGTGCAAAATTTAAAAAGGTATATAATTGGAATAGTTAATAAGTTAATAAAAAACAATGAAAAACAAAACAAACATGCTGTTTGCTTCAGCACTTGCGTTGGTTTCAATCGGCTTTGCTTTTTCTTCCGTTTCAGCCAAGGAAAATGCTGCTGTAAAACCAGAAAAAGCAGTTGCGGCTCAAGATGTAAAAGGAGGAAATCCAAATGCTGCAGATAAAACAGTAAATGCCGCAACAACAACCGCAACTGATGCGGCAACAACAACTGAAACGCAAAAACCTAAGGACAAAACAAAAAAAGACAAACCAAAAGGAAACAGTGGAAAATTGACAGGCGAAGAGCATCGAAGTACTGTGGCAACTTTTGTGCAAAGTCTTTTGGCTGTGGCTGACAGGGAAGGCGGAATCGGACAAGAAGTCAGAGCTATTGCCCAACAACAAAACGATGCCAAAGATAGGGCTTCAAACATCATCAATGCTGTTGAAAGCAGAAGCAAAATAAAGACATTTTTCATCGGCACAAGCTACAAGAATCTTGGGGAACTGAGAAGCCAGGTGGTTCAAGCGCGAAATCAGATTGATCAGCTCAAACGTTTGGCTGACAAGGCGGAAAATGATCAAGATAAAACTGAATTGCAAACCCAGATCCAAACGCTGGAGCAGCAACAGGCAGACATTGACAAATTCATCACTGAAAATGAAAACAAATTCAGCTTGTTTGGTTGGGCAATGAAACTTTTCAGAAAATAATAGAAATTTGATTGTTCACTTAAAATCGCCAGAAATGGCGATTTTTTTTTGCATTCCCGTGGGGTTGTGCACGCAGACAATATTTTTTTGCGAGAATTTTTACAGAAAAATGGCTTGATTTCGGCATTATTGACAAAAAGGCTTTAACGTGGTAGATTGTTGGGATGGTTATTTTACAATCTCGAAGAGTTTTTCCTATCTTTTATCGTTGTCAAACAACAAGGGAAAGGAGTATGTCATGCGCGACCAAAATGATGTTGTAAAAAATCTTCCGCAAGGTCATGCAGTCGTTTCATTTGTTGACAAATCTGGCAAGGAGCATTTGAACATCACTTCGAACCTGTCATCACTGGATTTGTTGGAAGAAACACTCCAGCAAATGCATGGAAATGGGAATGTTGACTTTGCAGGAGGAGGTGCAAAAAAGAAATAAAAAACCAAAAAAGAGAAAAGATATATTCAAAGCAGATGGTTAATTATGAACATCTGCTTTTTAATTTGGCAAAAATATTATGTTTTGATGTGAAATTTATAATCTTTCCAGGTGTATTTATAGAAAGAGGGAATCCAGGGGAAAGTTATCCGTGAATGTGCAGACGCTTCAATATGTCGCACGAGTTCGGATCATCCTCTGGGTTCCCACAATGACAAAGTCTTTGGAACACCAAAGGCTCTTTTTTATGCAGCTGTGCATAAGTTGCACTTTCGCGTTTTTTCTTTTTTTGTGGTATAATTAAATAAGCAAAGATAATAAAACACAAAAAAATATGAACAGAAAAATTGTGAGTGAATTTGCAGTTGGCGCAATCCTATTGGTTGCAATCGTTGTGGGTGGAATTTTCTGGCTAAAAAGTGCCCGGGAAATTGCTGCTTTGAACAATGTTTCCAGACAAAATGTCCAGCCAGTGAAAAATAATGTTGTTGCCAATCAGCCAGAAATAAAAGCTGAAGAAGCTGCAGTTGAAAACGATGTCTGCAAACCTCACTACTATGAAGGCAAGGCTCGCATCAGCAGTTGGATTGTTTCTGAAGGAGAGGATGGAATCGTGGTTGCGATCAAAAAAGATGAAATTTCAAAACTTCCTGTTGGGGATGTCCAAGCAGTTGGAAACAAGGGTGACTTCACAGTCAAATTGATTGATCCGACCGATGAGGTAAAAACAAAAATAAAAGCTTCATCCCCGCAAAAACCTGCAACCATAACATTGCAAGGATATGCTGAATTGTGCCAGCGACCGCCATTGGTCAGCATCCAACCTGCCACTGAAGCCTTCAAAAAACGTTCATAATTTTTTCCAGTAGTATTTGATATCACAAAAGCGTCGTTTGGCGCTTTTTGTGAAAATAGGAAAGGAATAATTAAAACCATTTACTATGATTGTAGCTGTGATATACTGTTTGTATTAATAAACAAGGTATTTTGTTCAAACTTATGAAGAAAATCTCCATCATCATCCCGGCTTATAATGAGGAAAAAAACGTTGACCTCATTTATGTCGAATTGCAAAAAGTTTTTGCAACATGTCCGAAGGAATACGAATTCGAAATTCTTTTTGTTAATGATGGAAGCTCAGACAACACGCTTGGAGAAATTGAAAGATTGGCCGGCAAACATCCGGAGGTGAAATATATTGATTTTTCACGAAATTTTGGCAAAGAAGTTGCAACCACGGCAGCCCTTAACAATTGTCAGGGAGATGCTTGCATCATGGTTGATGCCGACCTGCAACATCCGGTGGAACTCATTCCTGAATTTATTGCCAAATGGGAAAATGGCGCAGACGTCGTTGTCGGTGTCAGGAACAAAAACAAAAGTGTGGGTGTTTTCAAAAAAATAGGTTCGGTTATTTTCTACAAAATAATCAACAGGATTGCCGAGGTCAAGATCGTTCCCAATGCCACCGACTTTCGTTTGCTGGACAGGGCGGTTATTGATGAATTCAACCGTTTCACCGAAACGAACAGAATGACAAGAGCTTTGATTGATTGGCTTGGATTCAAACGGGACTACATAAACTTTGAGGCCAATGAAAGAATCCATGGAGAGGCAAGTTATAGTTTTTGGAAGCTTTTCAAATTGGCTTTGAACAGCTTTGTTTCCTTGAGTTTGCTGCCGTTGAAGTTGGCGGGAAATTTGGGAATTGCAATCACTTTGGTTTCCGGAATTGCCGGTTTCTACATCTTGTTGGGAAAATATTTTTTCCACACCCATTTTGCTTCGACCTTTTCCGACAGTGAAAATCTGGCGATTCTGATCGTGTTCTTGGTGGGAATAATCCTGACATCCATCGGTCTGATGGCTCTCTATATTGCCAACATCCATGGGGAAGTCATCAACAGGCCGATCTATGTTGTGCGAAAAAAGAAAATATAGATTAACGATCATTGATTTGCAAAATTATTGACTTTTTGGATTGACAAATTATCGCTTCCGGGCTATACTAGTTTGCGACACTATAAAAAAGGTTCTGTATGGAACTCTTTTTTATTTTAGTCAGAAAAAACAAAAATCGCTCAATTCATTTTAATTTAGAGCGAGAATAATCATTAAAAGTAAACTTATTAGTACGGTAAAAAATGTCTTTTTAAAATCGATGGCAATTTTCTTTCTCGCCGCTTCTTTTTTGCTTGTTGCCGCATCAGGCGCCCAGGCCGAAGTGAAAGTTGAATCTGTAAAATTGCAAAATATTCTTTTGACTCAAAATGTGGACAATATTTTCACCATTTCAGAGGCGCCCGCAGCCGACCCGCTTGAGGTTGAAAAAGCTGCAGATTTTGCCAGTCAGGCCACGGGAGTCCGCAAGGATTTCATCATGGGCTTGTTGGTGGTTGAGTCTGATCTGGGAAGAAATTCAGGAAAATGCACCTATCAGGAAGTTGAGGACGGTGCAAATATTGACCATCAAAAAGGCCGTTTGAGCACGCAGGCCTGGAACACTTTTAATGAGCGAAGAGAAATAATCAAAGATATTGCCAAAGATCTTGGCTATGACTATGAAAAGTTGAGCGTTTCTTGCAATCCTGGCAGTGCTTATGCAGGGACTGGCGGTGCGATGGGAATTCCACAATTCATGCCGGATACTTGGATGGAATACAAAGATCGAATCTCGGCTATTGTGGGCAAGGAAAATCCTGATCCATGGGATGAAAAAGATGCCGCAGTTGCTGTGGCACTCAAACTCTCGGATGTTTCAGGCGTGACTGAACATAATATCTATGCGGAAAGAAATGCTGCCAAAATGTATCTTTCAGGAAACACATCCAGTCGCTATGATTGGTATGCCAACCAGATCATGTATTGGTCAAAAAATTACGCAAAATTGCTTGTATAAAACATGGAAAAACGCTTCTTCAGGAGCGTTTTTTTTCTTAGCATCTCTGTTTGGATGTGCTATAATCAAATTGTCGGAAATAACACTTCGCTTTAATATGAAAAAAATTATGTTAATTTCAATTGTTCTGTTGGGCATACTTCTATTGTATGGTGTGGCTCATGGGATTGTCTTTTTTTCGCTGGTAAAATTTTTCGGCATAACAAACTTGCTGTATAAAAATATATTGCTCTCGGTGATTTTTTTTCTGGGTTTGAGCTTTTTCATTTCTTCGATTTTTGGTCACATCAAAGATAGTTTGTTCACCAGGGATTACTATTTTCTTTCCGGAGCCTGGGTCGGCTTCATGTGGAACATGGTGCTTTTCTTCGTTTTGGTTTGGGTGGTCGTGTTGTTGGGTCAAAAACTTGGCTTTGCTGCAAATCAAAAAATTCTGGCCACTTTGGCAATCATGGCAGCTTGCGCATATTCGGCCTATGGAGTTTGGAATGCTTTCAATCCGAAAATAACCAGCTTGAGTGTGGCCATTGATGATTTGCCGGAAGAATGGGTTGGCAAAAAAATCGTGCAGATTTCCGATCTTCATTTGGGCAATATCTATCATGCTGATTATTTGACCAGTGTGGTGGAAAAAATAAATGCCCTCAATCCGGACGTGGTGGTGATTACCGGCGACCTTTTTGATGGCAGCGTGGCAGACTTGAATGTGCTTTTGAAACCGATTGACAGGATCAATGCAAAAGTGTTTTTTGTTACTGGCAATCACGAGACATTCATAGGTTTGGACAAAGTATATGCGGCAATTTCACTGACAAAAATAATTCCACTTAGGGACGCTTCCAAAAATATTGGCGGATTGCAATTTGTGGGAATCGACTATCCGCTGCGTGGCAATGACCGCGACATTTCCAAAATAATTCCAGCCATGGCTGGTTGGGATCAATTTGCTCCAAGCATCTTGCTGATCCATGAACCGGTGCAGATTGAAAATGCCAAAAAAATCGGAATTTCTTTGCAGCTTTCCGGTCACACGCACAGGGGACAGTTGTTTCCATTCGGTTTCATAACTTCGCTTATTTTCAAGGGCTATGATCACGGCTTCAAACGTGATGGTTCGTTTGCAATCTATACTTCAAGCGGTCTGGGTGGTTGGGGACCGCCAATGAGAACGGAAAACAGGTCAGAAATTGTCGAAATAACCTTGAAATAGAGGTTGCTATAAAACAAAAATGTGGAATAAGGGCAATAGCCGAGTGTACTACTTTTTGTAATACATAAGACACAAAGCCATGATCGTGTTTGCTGCAATCATGCCACATCCATTGGAAAGTATTCCAGGAATCGGAACTCCTGAGAGTTTTGTCGCGATCAAAAAGACACTTTCGGCATTTGAGCAGCTGGCAAGAGATTTGGAGCAGGCAGCGCCTGACACCATCATTGTCATTTCTCCTCATGCAAAAATGGACCCATACTCTTTTATCATAAATTCTGAAAGTGAACTGAGGGGAACATTTCAAAATTTCAATTTGGACCAGGTCTACGAATATGACAACAATATTGAAATTGCTGACAAGCTTGCCTATGCTTGCACCATGAATGAAATGCCATGCATATTGCACGGGAGCTTTCTTGATCACGGCGCACTCATCCCATTGCATCATCTCACCAAAAACATGAAATCCAAACCCAAAGTCTTGCACTTGGCTTTTTCCTTGATGAGCTATGAACGACATTATCGTTATGGGGAAATAATCCAAAAAATCATAGATGAAGATGAATCCGAAAGAATCGCGGTGATTGCCAGCGGAGATCTTTCCCACAATCTGACCAGAAATGCTCCGGCAGGATTTTCCCAAGAATCTGCAGCCTTTGACCGAACGGTTTTGCGCTATCTTGGCTGCAATGATTTGGCCAGTCTTATGGGATTAGAAGAAAGTGAATCCAAAGCTGCCAGGGAATGCGGAATCCGTTCAATCATGATTTTGCTGGGGATTGTGCATGGCAAAAAATATAAATTCGATTTGCTTAGCTATGAAGGACCTTTCGGCGTTGGCTATCTCACCGCCAGACTTTTGTAGAACATGGTCTTGATTGCATTTTTTTGCCTATTTTTAAATCTTTTGTTACAATAATTGCATGACTACATTAACTATCAAAAATAAAATAATCCCCATTTTAAAGCGCCAAGGAGTCCTCAAGGCGGCTATTTTTGGCTCGTTTGCCAGAGGAGAAGAAACGAAAAAAAGTGACGTTGATTTGTTAATTAAAATGCCAAAAAACAAAACATTTCTTGATATGGCTAGCTTGAAAGTTGAGCTGGAGGATAAGCTTGGCAGAGAAGTTGATATTATTGAATATGACGCAATCAGGCCTATTATAAAAAAGCAAGTTTTGATGGATAAAAAAGAAATATATGAAAAGAAATCCTAAACTTTTTCTTACGGATATTTTTGAAAGCATCGAGCTTATTGAAAAATATACCAAAGGCTTGAGCTATAATAAATTTCTTGAAAACAATGAGGTTCAAGATGCTGTTATGCGCAGAATTGAAATTATCGGTGAAGCCACAAAAAACGTGCCACTTAAAATTAGAAAAGAATATCCGGAAATTCCATGGCGGCAAATGGCTGGCATGCGAGATATGCTCGCACATGAATATTTTGGGATTGTAATGAAAAGAATTTGGGACACAACCCAAAAAGATCTTCCAAAACTCAAAAAACAAATTTTGAAAATTATTTGAAGGATTGCAATAATAGAAATACAATTTGTCAAAAAATATGCCAGAAAAAAGTGATATCTGGTTCCGCAAAAGAAAAATATTATTTAATATCTTCGTTAATATCAAAAATTTATGGGAAACCCTTTTCAACTACAAGCCTGTCTTAGAATAAGCAAGGAAGATATTCCTAGTTTGCTTGAGATTGGCAAAAAATATAGTTTTACTAAAAACGAACACAGGCTTTATCAAATTGAGGTTCCAATGGATTTGCGAGATGAAAATTGGAATGCTTATGGCAGGTGCGTTGTGGCTGAATATACGCTGGGTAATAATAAAACCATTGGAACATATGTGATGGTAAAAATTTTTGATGAAGAACAATGTGAGCAGGTCACAAAGGCGTTTGTATCTGATGAAGAAGTCAGTGCTATTCTAGCCGATATTAAATAACATTTTTCTTTCACTTCACCCAAATTTTTTGTTTTCTCTTTTATGAATACAATAAGGAAGGAAAATAAAAACTTCAGATATCACTAACGTTGGAAATATTTTATAAATTTTCAATTAATTAATATGGAAAAATTTGAATATAAGGAAAGTCAAGAAACAATTAAGGAGTTATTAATGGATCGTGTAAGAAATATGATTGTTGATTTAGTAGTTTTGACAAGATGCTCGATTGGTGAAATTAAATGCTCTGACCAGGATGTGCAGAAAGTAAGAGATAAAATGAATGAGCATGTCAAAGATATTGAGCAATCATATTCAAGACTGGATGATGAAAAAATTGTTAAGTTAAAAAAGTTTCTTGACGCCGTTAAAATGCCTGAGCATCCAAATAAAGATTATATAGATGCAACATACGAAGCATACAACGAAATTAATAAATTAATTGAAAATTTATAAAATACATCCGACAACACGGCATATCTGGCCAAATAAAAATGGCTTCAACAAATAATTCACTCAATCAAGACAGCCATTTTTTTGTATTTTTTAGGACAAAAAAACTGCCCCTTGCAAGTTTGTTAACTTGTAGGTAGCAGTAGTTGATTTGTTCATCCCAAATCAATTTTATAAACAATTGTTTCTGGGTCATAGTCTCTGACCATGACAGTGTGGTTGGGGAGATAAAGAGCAGTATCAAGCGAAGTTCCGTCGGGCTCTTTTGTGCGTATTTTTTGAAACACACCAATTGATTTCAGTTTCTTTTTAGTTAACTCTTCAACGTTGCGGATTCTTTCAGGGTCAATGTTTCTTACAGGAACAAACAACGCCCCGAGTTTCAAATCTTTAAATTTCATTTGGCTCTCCCGCGTTTAGCTCGCCAGCATTGAATGTACTACCCGTCATTATGACTTTGTACCATAGCAGAAAATTATGATTATGTCAATCAAAATCGGGCAAAAATTCCAAAAAATGGCTAAGACAAAGTAAATTATTTGTTAAATTCCTTTTTATTTCACCAGACTTTTTGCTTCTTTTATCTATTTAGAATAATATTGAGAAAGCGAAGCAAAAAACTTCAGATACATGGATATGTTACCTAAAATTTCAATTAATATATTTTATCTAGTCAATTAAATTTGGTGAATTATGACAAAGAAAGTTGTTATTGCTGGGAGTGCATCGCTTCAAGAAAAAGTTCAGTATTGGAAAAAAAATTGGGAAGATAAAGGATATTGTGTTACGGATTATCCTGCACCGATAAACAAAGAGAATTTTTTAGAAGAATATCCTAAAGTGCATACGGATTTTTTCAAAAATATTACGGAAGCGGATATTCTTTTTGTTATGAATGAGGATAAAAATGGCATGGTCGGATATCTGGGAGCGGAATCATTTGCAGAAATGTGTTTTGGTGTTGCAGAAAACATCATTCACAATAAAAATCTTGAAGTGATTCTTTTGCAGAAACCAAGTGAGTGTGTCCAATCTTATGAGGAAATAGTTTTGTGGTTGAAATTAGGCTGGATAAGATTGTACGAAAAAAATATTGATTGAAACATTGGCTAACTAATCATATAAGTTCCAGAAATTTGCCTAAATTATATTTCAAAATAGTTTAAATTTCTTACGCTTAAGTCGCTGGTCTGTTTTTTGTTTTTCTGCTATCATAGATTCATATGGAACAAAAAATAATAATGTACACAGATGGCGGATCGCGTGGAAATCCGGGACCGGCCGCTGTGGGTGTTTTCATTGAGACACTGGGAAAAAAAATTGGACAATGTATTGGCAACAGAACCAATAATGACGCTGAATATGAAGCGCTGATTTTGGGTCTGCAAAAAACCAAACAATTCGTTGGCAAAGACAAAGCCAAAAAATGCAGCGTGGATTGTTTTTTGGATTCGGAACTCGTGGTTAAGCAACTCAATCATGAATACAAATTGAAAGAGCCTCGCATCCAGCAATATTTCATTGAAATTTGGAATTTGATGTTGGAATATGAAAAAGTGACATTCACTCACATTCCTCGAGAAAAAAACAAAATTGCTGACGCGCTGGTGAATGAAGCACTGGATGGACAATGCAAGCAAACGAATTTACTCTAGAATTTTAAGTTTTAAATTTAAAATTTTAAATCAAATCCCAAATTTCTAAATTTTAAAACATTTGACATTTAATCATTTGAAACTCATTTCAAATTTAAAACTGAAAATTTAAAACTATTACAACTATGGCAAAAGCAAAAAAGTGGATAATTTGGATTGTTGTTGTGGCTGCGGTTATTGGCGGCATCGTTGTTTATTTCAAAAACAAAAAACCGGTGACAACCTACACGACAGCCGAGGCGACCAAGGGAAATCTGTCCCAGACTGTTTCTGTGACTGGTGATTTGGTGGCGCAAGACGAAATCACTTTGAATTTTGAACTTGGCGGACGGGTGGGAAAAGTTTTTGTCAAAGCAAGCGACAAAGTGGCAGCTGGCGACAAGATTGCAACTTTGGTTGATTCCACTTTGCAAAAACAAGTGGATCAGGCCAAGGCAGGTCTTGATCAGGCTGTGGCTGTGGCTGGCGGGAACAATGATGCTTTGCGTGAAGCAAAAGTGCTTAAGGACAATGCTGACAACACGCTCGATCAAACAAAACAACTTAATGACCAAAACATCAATGCTGCCGAAAGGGCTGTGCAAAATGCGCAAAATTATTATGACGACACCAAAAAATATTATGACAGTCTGTCAGACGGAAGCACTAAACTTCAAACAAAACCAACCCTCACAGCCGCAGAAAATTCTTTGGAATCAGCCAAACAAGCACTCAAGACTGCCAAAGAGCAAGCTGATCTTTCACAAATAACAGCTGAAAATTCTGTTGACAGTGCTAAGGCCAAAGTTAGAACTGTTGAATCTGAATTTACTCATGATGCCAACAATGCGCAAATCGCCCAAGCAAAAGCAGCCTATGATCTGGCAGTGCTCAGTCTGGACAAAGCCACTTTGTTTTCTCCGGTCAATGGAATCATCACCGAAGTCAACAACAAGGCAGGAGAAATTTTGGGAACAGGTGTCATCAAGGAAACATTTTCGCGCGTGATGTCATTGGACATGATCATCGAATCGAAAGTTCCCGAAGCTGACATTGTGAAAATAAAATTGGGTCAACATGCCAAAGTGACCTTTGACGCTTTGACTGCCAATGACGCTTTTGATGGAGAGATAATTGAAATTGATCCAGCCTCAACAACCATCCAAGATGTCGTTTACTATCAGATCAAACTCAAATTGAACAACGTTGATTCCCGTATCAAGCCTGGCATGAGTTCCAATATTGATATTGCGACTGCGCAGAAAGATAATGCGGTGATCATCCCGATGCGCGCGGTGAAGACCGATGGAAACAAAAAATTTGTGGACGTCCTGCAAGCCGACAACACGACCAAGCATGTGCAGGTAACGACTGGGCTTGAAGGGGATGAAGGCATGGTTGAAATAACCTCTGGACTTTCCGGCAGCGAAAAAGTTGTGACCTTCCAAACAGTAAAATGAAGTTTTGTCCATTTCCTCCCCTCCTCAGTTGAGGAGGGGTTGGGGGAGGTTGAGCAGAGCCTAAAATAAAACGTGGGTTGTATGCAAACAGTACACAATATCAAAGCAAAGGAGAACACAAGAAAAAAGCTCAGAGAATCTGCAACTCCTCAAGAAATAATTTTGTGGTCACGATTGCGAAGGAATCAGCTCGGGCATAGATTTAGAAGACAGCATTCCGTTGGAAAATATATTGTCGATTTTTATTGTAGTGAAAAGAAATTGGTGGTTGAGCTGGATGGATGGCAGCACAGAGAGGAAAATAATGATGGATATGATATTGAAAGGACGGAATTTTTGCAATCATTGGGATATAAGGTTTTGCGGTTTTGGAATGATGAAGTTAATAAGAATATTGAGGGCGTTATTTTGAAGATTGAAGAATTTTTGTGAGGACGAGCTCAACCTCTCTGTCCTGAGTACAGGACATCTCTCCTCATCTGAGGAGAGAATGACAAGGAAGAAGTCATTTTATGGAAAATAAAAAAAGCCCGCGTACTCTTGATTGTGTTACAATCAATTTCCGCGGGGTGCCTTAAGGGGTTTGACATTAATAGTATATTTTATTATATACTTCATTACATCGCATGCATCGTCTATATTTGCCCGATCTATGCTCTCGCACTACAGTCCACCACGATTGGCATGCTGGGCAAGTTCCATGTTTGTATCTGTTTATACCATACAACAGAATTACAAGGCTGATAGCACATGCTGACAGTGTATGGTTTGCCAGTATTCCAAAAACAGCAATAATGGCAGTTAATACGAAAATCCCAAGCATTTTAAGATTTGATTTCATAAGCGCCTCCTTGTGGCTTCTTCGAGCCAGAATGTATTGGGTACTGCTTTAAGAACTACGACATTCTATTATACTCTAAAACAACAATAATGTCAACATCACTGATAACCATCAAAAATTTAAACAAAACCTATTCAAACGACGGAGTGGAAACTCCAGTGCTTCATGATGTTAGTTTTGAAATTGAAAAAGGGGAATTCGTTTCCATCATGGGTCCAAGCGGATCAGGAAAGTCAACCATGATGCAGATTTTGGGAATGTTGGATCGTTTGAGTTCGGGCGAATATCTTTTTGAAGGAAAAAATGTCAATGAATTCACAGACGATGAGTTGGCCAAATTGCGCAACAAAAAAATCGGGTTTGTTTTCCAATCTTTCAATTTGCTTGCCCGAACAACTGTGATGGAAAATGTGGAATTGCCGCTTTTGTATGATGAAGATCATCTGGAACTCAACAATGAAGAAAAAATCATGAACGCTCTCAAAGCCGTGGGCATGGAACATCGCGCCAACTATCTTTCCAATCAGCTTTCAGGCGGAGAAAAGCAGCGCGTGGCCATTGCCAGAGCTTTAGTGAATGATCCCGGAGTCATTTTTGCCGATGAACCGACTGGAAATCTTGATTCAAAATCAGGTCTGATGGTTATGAAAATTTTGCAAGAGCTCAACAATGATGGGCATACCGTGATTTTGGTGACACATGAGACATATACCGCCCAGCACGCCAAAAGAATCATCCAAGTCCGTGACGGCAGAATCATTTCAGATGAACAAGTTAAAGATCGTCTGATTGCCAATGGAGAAGGGGAACTGCTTAAATAGTTTTAAAGGCTAAGTTTTAAATTTGAAATGAGTTTTAAATGATCAAATGTTTTAAAAATTAATCATTTAGGATTTGATTTAAAACTTCAAACTTCAAACTTCAAACTTAAAATTACAAACTTGGATAAGTATAAAAAATTCTAGATTTTAATGAAACTTTCAAGTCCCATAAAAATTTCCTACAATAATCTCATGGCGAGCAAATTCCGCTCGTTTTTGACGATTTTGGGAATCATTATCGGAGTGGCTTCGGTGATCATCGTGATGGCCATCGGTGCCAGTGCCCAGCAGCTCATTCTTGATCAGGTCAATGGCATCGGTTCAAATTTGATCGGTGTTTTGCCTGGCGCTTCCAATGACAAAGGTCCGCCTGCTTCAGTTTTTGGAATTGTGACCACGACATTCACCCAAGATGATCTGAATGCCATTTTGCAAAAAAAGAATGTTCCCAATGCTGTGGCTGGCAGCGGCTATGTCAGCGGCATCGGCACGGCCAAACATGACAGCACTTCGGTTTCGGAAAGCTATCAAGGCGTTTCGGCCAGTTTTCCTGTGGTTGAAAAAGCGGATCTGAAAGCTGGAAGATTTTTCACTCAAGAAGAAGATGCAGGTCTGGCACGCGTGGCTGTTTTGGGATCTGCCGCTGCCACTGATGTTTTTGGAATCACTGATCCGATTGGAAAAGTTTTCAATTTGAAAGATGTGAATTTCACAGTGGTCGGAGTTTTGGACAAGCGCGGAAGTTCAGGTTTGAACAATTCAGACGGTCTTATTTTCATTCCTCTTTCAACGGCACAAAAAATTCTTTTGGGAATCAACTATCTTAATTTTGCCCGCATCAAAGTTGATTCGCTGGACAACATGGAACGCGCCACGGCCGACATTGCCTATACTTTGCGTGTCAGACACAGGATCAAGGATCCTGCTGATGATGATTTTTCAGTGCGCAACACGGCGCAAGCCTTGGAAACGATCACCAATGTCACCAACGTTTTGAAATATTTTCTGACAGGCATTGCAGCCATTTCATTGTTGGTGGGCGGAATAGGCATCATGAACATCATGCTCATTTCAGTCAACCAGCGGATTCGCGAAGTTGGTTTGCGCAAAGCGGTGGGCGCTCGCAACAGACACATCATCACGCAATTTTTGGTTGAGGCGATTTTCATAACTTTGATTGGCGGTGTGATCGGAATAATTTTTGGAATTTTTATTTCATATTTGGCATCAGTCATCATTAATGCGCTGGGATATTCTTGGAATTTTTTGATTTCATTCAGTTCGATCATGGTGGCCACATTTGTTTCGGCTGCCATCGGTGTCATTTTCGGACTCTATCCTGCCAGAAAAGCTGCCAAAATAAGTCCCATGGAAGCACTTCGCTACGAATAAAATATTATGTTGAAAAAATTTTTATTATCAATAAGATTGGCACTCAGAAGTCTTCGCAACAATGTTGGAAGGACGGTTTTGACTTTGGTCGGAGTTGTCATTGGAATTATGTCAGTCATTGTGGTGACATCCAGTGGTCAAGGTGTGAAAGATTATGTCTTGGGACAATTTGATTCCTATGGCAACAACATCATTCAAATTGAAACAAAAATTCCAGCCGTTTCAAAAAATTCTTCAGCCAACGCGACCCAGCAAGCCCAGGGTGTGCAGATAACAACTTTGAAAGATGCAGATGGAAAGGCCTTGTTGCGAATTCCCAATGTCAAAGAATATGCTGCCGGAACATTGGGTCAGGAAGTCGTCAGCTATTTGGGAACCAACAAAAGATCCATGCTCTATGGTGTCGGAGCGGCAGGCACCGACATTGATACCGGCATAAAAATTTCTGAGGGAACTTTTTTTTCACAGCAAGAAGATGACAGCTTGGCACAGGTTGTGGTGATCGGTTCAGACATCAAGGATGCCTTGTTTGGTAGCAGCGACGCTTTGGGAAAAGATGTGAAAATAAAAGGCATGAATTTTCGTGTGATCGGTGTGGTGGAAAAAAGGGGAGTGGCTGGATTTTTCAACTATGACGAAATCATCTACATTCCTGTGCAGACATTGGAAAAGAAAATTTTGGGAATCGATTATGTGCGTTTTATTTCCGTTATTGTGAATGACATTTCCATGATCGATGTCACGGCTGCAGATGCCACGGATGTTTTGCGCAGGCAGCATCACATCAGCAATCCCAATCAAGATGATTTTTCCGTTACGACCATGCAAGAAGCCAGAACGCTCATTGATAATGTTTTTGGAACCATCAATATTTTGCTGTTGGCACTGACTTCAATTTCTTTGATTGTTGGCGGAGTGGGAATCATGAACGTCATGTATGTGGCAGTGGTGGAGCGCACTTTTGAAATAGGTCTGCGAAAAGCAGTGGGTGCGTCAGCCTCAGAAATCCGCAACCAATTTCTGTTGGAAGCCATTTTCATTACTTTGGCTGGAGGAATGGCGGGAATTGTTTTGGGATTTTTGCTCTCCCTTGTTTTTTCCTATGTCTTCTCACTGTTCGGATTTGCGCTGACATTTTCAGTCACTTTGCAATCGATTCTGATTGCTACCGGTTTTTCCATGGCTACCGGAATAATCTTCGGTTATTATCCAGCTTGGAAAGCGTCCAAACTCAGCCCCATGGAAGCTTTGAGAAAAGAATAGATTTTTAGGCATTAGCTTCTTAGCTTTTTAGCTAATATTGAATTTAAGCCTGAAAAGCTAATGCCTAATAAGCTAAAACCTGCTCAAATATTACACAATATTTTAATTCTATTCGCAAGTTGTAGGTTTAATGGGGTTGTGATACTCTGAGAGTGTAAATTAAGCAAGAGCCTACTGCAAAATCTCAACGCTAATATAAAAATCAAACTTGT
>JAQTLF010000004.1:0-42874 GCA_028715015.1 Candidatus Moraniibacteriota bacterium
CAACAACCCAGGCAGCTCCGAGCCAACAACCCACGAAACCAGTTCCCTGCTCTCGGATGCGATGAATTTGATGGGTGGCACGATAGTTGAATAAAAAAACAAATCACAAGAAACAATAACCAAAAAAATCTCAAATCTCAATTTCCAATATCAAACAAAATCCAAAATCTCAAATCCTAAAAGTTTTTTAGACATTTGGACTTGAGTCATTTATTGGAAATTTGGATTTTGTCATTTGGATTTTTGTTTGGTGTTTGTATCTTGATGTTTGTATATTTTAAATTTATTGGGGCGTAGCCAAGCGGTAAGGCAACGGACTTTGACTCCGTCACGCGTAGGTCCGAATCCTACCGCCCCAACACAGATATTTTTAAAGACACCATTGGGGTGTCTTTAAAATTACTTAATCGAATGCAGAATTGCTTGTTCCAATTTTTTGGGTTCATCAGTACCCATCCTATAAGTCTTACCATTTTTCAGTCTGATTTCAACCGCATCAAAACCGGAAACATTGTAGATCCACATATTGGGCCAAAACCATCTTCTTATTCCCCATCCAAAATACCAATGATTTTTTACAGCTTCAGCAGAGACTATATCATCAAGCAAAAACTTTTTCCTATAAATGCCATAACCGAATTTGATTCGTAAATACTTTTCATTAACAATCACTTGAAGTGACCCGAAAGAAGAGAGAATAAAAAGAACTAGTGCCATAATGGCAGTAACGACAAAATTTGGCCCTGAATCAACCGAAGGAAGCTCGGCGGAGGCCATCATATAAACCCGTGCGAAAAGCACCAGCACAGCCAGTATAACAACTAACATAAGATAACCAATTTGAGTGTGTTTGTATTTCATAAAATTAAATTTTATTTATAAGTTTCAATTGGCTCTTACCTGCAAAGTCATTGTAGCACAATGTTGAAACCTGCATTACAATAAGGCCTGCGTCCGCATGCAAAAATATATAATTGACAAGTACACCCATTAAAGCTTAACTTAATTAAATAGTACCTATAAAAAACATTGGGAGGGATAAGTCATGAGAGAAACGATATACAAAAAATTTATTGACAATGGAAATGGAGACTGCATCTATTGCAATGAAAGAAGTCATGATTGCCGCTGTGATGAAAAAACGGCAGAATCATTGGGCTATCACTATGATCACATCCCAATAATCAAGGCTTTGGAAGTGCCGCCCATGCCAGATGGACTGGATGCAATTGGAAAACTGATGTTTTCAATTAGCCATCCAACTTCCATGAAAACCAGCCTGGGTGTTTGGAGGAAAGGTGATAAGTGGTTCAGAACTGGCTATGACCTTGTTGACTATCACAATCATGTGAACACATAAATGCGATTAAAAAAAACATGCCCTATCCAAATCACAAAGGCTCACTCGGAAATATTCTGAGTGAGCCTTTTTTCCTTATTCAGTTGTTTTTCCATCAAATTCGGGACTGTCGGACTCAGCTTCTTGTTTGGTTGCCCGCTCAACTCCATCGAGATGATGCGCTGGAGAATAGATGGTATAGAGTTTCAGATCACTCGAATCTGAGATATTGATGATGTTGTGTTGCGCTCCTGCCGGCACGATCACGGCGTCACCGTCGGAAACTGCATATTCGGTTTCATTGATGATGACTTTTCCCTCTCCTTTTTCGAAGCGAAAAAATTGATCATTTTCTTCATGCACTTCCATGCCGATGTCCTCGCCGGGCTGCAAACTCATCAAAACCAGCTGGCAATGATTTCCTGTGTACAAAACTTTGCGAAACGATTCGTTTCCCAAGGTCAGATTTTCAATGTCGCCCATGTAGCCTTTTTTCATATTGTTTTTGTTTAGGATATTACAAACTGATTATACCACATCCGGATCGGTTTTATTTCCTTGGCTGAAAATTTCCCAAATATTACGAAACCTTGACAAAAATTCACAATATGATTATAATAGCAAGAACGTGAAAAAATGTAGCACATTAAAAATACACCAAAAAACCAGGAGGAAGTCTAATGCAGAAAAAAAAACAGAGGCTTGTTCAAAAACTTGTTGATTATCTACGTGGTGATCATGCTGGTATGGATCTTACTGATGAAGAAATTGAAGTCATTGGCAAAGCTCTTTCCATACTTGTAGAAAAAAGCTTGATCAACATAAATGAGAACGAGTTGGTGCGAGTTACAACTCCACCCAGCAAGCCGATGCCAATAAGGGCGGAAACGAAAGAGCTTATCATGGGAGCCATAGTCAGAATGCTTCATTCTGATTTGGATCACTTTAATGATGATAAGTTAAAGGGAAAGCAAACTCTCGATTTCGGCGAAAGAATTCGCGCCGATCTGGAGATTCCCAAAAAATATCACGAGCAAATGCGAAGCATTTGCCTGGAAAAAGGCTGGGAAGTGCAGGAAATTTCCGGCCTGGTGATTAAAGTAAACAATATCAAAAGAGTGAAGAAAAAATAATTTCAACACTTCACTCAAAAAAACAAAGGGTTTAGCGGAAACACGCTAAACCCTTTTTTCATGTCCATTTTTACTGCACAATAAGCATCTCAGGATTGCACGATTTCTTTGATGTTGTAGTTCATGGTGTTTCTGCTCTTGTAATATGATTTGAGCAAGATGTCAGCCAAGAGTCCTGAAATGAAAAGTTGGATTCCGATCAAAACGAAGAAAACTCCCAAAAGCGGCCAGTTTCGAGTCGCGACTGGATATCCATAGAATATTTTTTCAATTCCCATCCAAACCAGAATCGCAAAGCCAAGTGCCATGAAGACCATGCCTGTGCCGCCAAAAAGATGCAGCGGCCTGTTGGAATATTTGCGCCAAAACCAAACTGAAATCATGTCCACAATTCCTTTGATTCCTCTTTTCCAGTTGTATTTCGTCACACCATGCACGCGCGGAAAATGGGTCACTTTGACTTCCCCGACTTTGTATCCTTGCAATTCCAAAATTGCCGGAATGAAACGATGCATTTCCCCGAAAAGATCGACATCTTTGAAACATTCTTTTTTGTAGGCTTTAAGACTGCAACCACTGTCATGGATCGTGTCATTAATCAAAACCTTGCGCAAAAGATTGGCTGCTCTTGATGCCAAGTGCTTGCTGAGATTGTCTTTGCGATGGAAACGCCATCCGGAAACAACATCAAACCCCTTGTCCATTTCAGCCAGCAAAAGTGGGATATCTGCAGGATCATTTTGCAAATCACTGTCCATGGTGACAATAATCTCGCCTTGCGCCTGTTTGAAGCCTGCGTCCATGGCAGCTGTCTGACCGAAATTTTTGCGGAATTTGATCAAGATGAGCGGCGAAAGTCCTTCGCATTCTTTGACTGTTCCATCCCTTGATCCATCATCAATGAAAATTATTTCGAAAGATTTGCCAATTTTTTGGCAAGCTTCCAAAATTCTGCGATGAAGTTCTCTCACATTTCCTTCCTCATTGAACACCGGCGCCACAATCGACAAATAAGGTTTTTCGCTCATTTTTTTTGAAGTAAATAATTTATATTACCCATTAATATTAGCCAATTTCAACAAAAAATGCAACTGGCACAGTCGAAAAATTATTTTTTCTTTAAATACATATCCCATTTAGGGACTATTCTAAATTTGTATTGATCCCCAACCTTTACGGATTTGAATTCATGTATTTGCTGATTAAAATGATAATCCTTATATTTTGCAAAAACCCAGTCATGCGGCAAGCCGATAAAAACAAAACAAGCCAACAAAATACCAACAAAAGTTTTCAAAAATCTTTTCTCTGAGTTGAAAAATAGCCATCCCAGGGAAATCATCCAAGCCAAGCCTGGCAAGAAATAATATCTTCCACCTGGCCCTCCGGTCATAACATCCCATTGAGGCTTGATAAGACTGACTTGCGGTGATGAAAGGGCGCCAGCAAAAACCAAAAAAGCAAAAATAATAAAAAGTTTAAGTTCCATTTGCGCCTTCCAAAAAACATATCCCAGCACGGCAACACCTGCAACTCCAAATGATATCGGAAGCGATCCATTTTCCCACAATCCAAGCTCTATTATTTTTTTGACATAATCAGTTCCCAAAAGACTACGGACAAAAACATCCCCAGAAAGAATTTTAAAAAAATTCACAAAACTTGCACCAAGTGGAGCTGTAGAGCGCGCCGCGTCATTCACAATAAAAAGATAACTATACAGCTGGATCAAAAATGTCACTGCCAAAATCGCAAACTTATCAAGAAATTCCTTGAATAAATTTTTGTAAAAATAGATAATTGCGATCGGCAAGGCAAAAAATATGAAAGGACCACTCAGCCCAGCCAGAAATAAAAGCGCCCAATCAAAAATTCTCCAACTGATTTTTTTGCTTTTAGGGACAATGATGATCAAAAACATCAACAATGCCAACCGCCATTGAACATTCGTCAGATTGGCATTGATTTCAGCCGTTCCCAAGAGTGACAAATAGGCCAAACTACACAAAAAACGTTGCCAAAGTTTGGGAACCAGCTTGCCAAAACGCGCTGAAAGAAAATACAAAGCTGGCAATATCTGGAACAAAATGGCAAAAACATTGAAAACCAAAGGTGCGCGGCCGATGCCAACCATATTCCCCAGCAAACCACCAACCCTAGAAACGGTTTGGAAATATCCTTGTTTTGGAATCAGAAATGGTTGCCAAAAATGATCGGCGCCATAGGCTTCCGAAAACCAAAAAACTCCGTCCTCAGCATAGAACTGAGGATAGGTGACGACATCAACCCTTCTTGAAACAACAAGCAAAGAGAAAAATGCAGCGATCAAGAAAAACTTCAGATATTTATTTTTATACACCTTTTTCAAAAATTCCATAGTTGCAACTGATTTATTCTTAAATGATATCATGTTTGCCTATTTTACACCAAGAAAATAAGTCTACACCTCACTGATGACATCAAAGCCTTTGTAGCTTCCAGTGATTGAAAGTCCGATCACTTTTTTGGCAATTCCTTTTTGTTTTATTTGCAAAGCAGTTTCATTGAGTGTTGCACCAGAACCAACCGCATCATCAATCAACAAAACGTTTTTGAAAGTCTTTTTTTCATTCACAATGATCGTTTTTCTGGCATTTTCAATACGATCACCCAACTTGGTGAGGGTTTTTTGTGGAACAATAATCTCTGTCTTTATTTTTACAATGGAAATCTTATTGACATGCTCATGCAGATTTTTCTCCAGTTCTTTCATAAACTGCACTTCCCGCTTCACTGTTGGTGGAATAAAACCGATTCCGTCAATGCCATATTTACTGATGATCGCATCTATTTTCGGCTTGACATCATTGGCCAATTCGCGCATCATTTTTTTGTCCTGACTTTGCTTGGCATACAAAAGAAGTTGTCCGAGCTTTGTTTTTCCAAACCTTTCAATGCTATAAAAATCCAGATAAAAAATCTTGTCCACGCCAACTTCCTGAAAAGTTGTTTTGAATTTATCGCGCCCGTCAATAACACCACTTTTTTTGAATGCATCATATTTTTTCAATGTTTTGACGTATTCGTGTGCGGTTTTTTCAACCTGTTGATTGGTTCTTTCACACCAGAACAAAAAACCATCCATGCCCTGCTTGCGCTCACCAGACGGCGAAATGAACAAGAAATTTTCTTCAATGGTTTTTTGCACCCCATCATCAACAACATTTGATCCATTTTTTTTGATCACTTCTTTTTTTAGCATATAAAAAACCACTGGCGGCTTGCCAATTTTTACAACTTCATCCTGTGACAACAAATTGCTAAGTTGTTTAGAAACAGCCATTCGACTTATTTCCAAATAATCAACCAATTCATTGATGGATACTTGTTTTTTTAATTTCAAATATGCCTTTATTTTTTCAGAAGTCTTCATTTTGATAAAGTTTACAGTTTACAGTTAACTGTAAACCAATATACCATATTTTAATTAATTGTCAACAAGCCAATTTTTAAGCTTATTTCGGGCATTTTAATGGTATTTATAAAAAAATGATTATAAAAAAATTAAAATACTCACCATTTTATGCTATAATCACAATAGGCTTTTAATTGTTGATAATAAAAATCATATGAAAATTTTGGTAACTGGCGGGGCGGGATATATAGGGTCGCACACTGTGCGGAAATTGAGGCAGGCTGGACATGAGATTGTGATTTTTGACAATCTTTCTTCAGGACATTTGGATGCCATCCGGGGTTTTGAACTTTTTGAAGGCGACCTTGCCAACAAAAATGATTTGGAAAAAGTTTTTTCGCAAAACAATTTTGATGCGGTCGTGCATTTTGCAGGTTCGATCGAAGCCGGAGAATCAATGACTGATCCGAAAAGATTTTTCAACAACAATCTGATCAATGGTCTCAATCTTTTGGAAGCCATGCTGTCCCACGACGTCAAAAAAATTGTTTTTTCTTCCACGGCTGCAGTGTATGGCGAACCCAAGCAGATGCCAATCGAAGAAACCGCACCCAAAAATCCGACCAATGTGTATGGCCAGACAAAATTGATGTTCGAACAAGTTTTGGATGCCTATGACCATGCCTATGGACTCAAATCTGTGTGCCTCAGATATTTTAATGCCACTGGCGCCGACCCGTCAGGAGAAATCGGACCTGATCACAAAAACAAAACCCATCTGCTCACTCTCACACTTTTGACCGCGCTTGGCAAAAGAGATTCCATCAAAATTTTCGGCACCGACTATCCGACTCCCGATGGAACAGGTATCCGCGATTATGTGCACGTCAACGATTTGGCCGACGCCCATGTTTTGGCCTTGGACCATTTGGAAAAAAATGGCACTTCAGACAAATTCAATTTGGGCAATGAAAAAGGCACTTCCGTGCGCGAAGTCATCGAAATGTCCAAAAAAATCACAGGCATCGATTTCAAAGTCATCGAAGAGCCGCGACGCGACGGCGATCCTGCCAATCTCTTTGCCAGTTCGCAAAAAGCCCAAACGATTTTGCACTGGAAACCCCAATTCCCTGCCATGGAGCAGATCATCGAAACCGCCTGGAATTGGCACAGAAGCCATCCAGATGGGTTTGAGAAGTGACTATCACTAGACACCGAAAAGTCCGGGTGCTATACTTTTATTATGAATATTATTAAATGCGACATGGACAAGAAAAATAAACAAGAAATAACACTTGATGACATTGCTAGGATTTTGCAAGATGGTCTTTTGAAAATGGACAAGGGCTTTAATAACGTAGATAGAAGATTAGATGGTGTGGAAGAAAAATTAAATGGCGTGGAAGAAAGATTGGCAAGTGTCGAAAAGAAAATTGACCGTATTGAAGGTGAAATTATCAAAAAAGTTGATACGGTTGAATACAACTCAACCAAATATCGCGTGAAAAAACTGGAAGAGAAATTTGCCTAAAACATTCATAACAAAAAAAACTTATACAAAAATCCAACTTAGATAGGCTGGATTTTTTTGATGCTCAAATTTCCACCCCCACTCCTGCCAAGGACGGTCCTCGGTGATAGCTCGTTCTTGGCGATAACCTTATATGTGCATAACTATTCGGCATTTTTGCTACCAAGTATTGATATTATTTGCTATAATACACAAATAAACAATAAACAAAATGCGATGAAAAACAGAATCAAATTTAGCATTATCGTTAGTCTTGCTTTTTTGGGGTCATGGATGATGCCACAGAAAAGTTTGGCAGCTGCAAACACATGGACAACTATTGGAACTGCCGGATTTGGTCCAGGAACATCAATGAACTGGGAAGAAAAAATAATTTTTGACCCAGTAACTAAAAACCCCTGGGTATTAGTATGGGACTCTTCGAATGATCTTTTTTCTGTCATGAAGTATGTTGCTGGATCATGGTCCTATGTTGGAAATTCAGCATTTAATAGCGGTAACCCTGGGCATTTTCCAGTGCTTGTTTTTAACCCGCAAACAAACGAGCCTTATGTAGCATTTAGAAGTGGGACTGATAGTGCACGTTACAATAGTGTAATGAAATTTAATGGCACCAATTGGGTTTATGTTGGACAATACGAACAATTTGCGGATAATTGGGAAACTTCAAATATTGCAACTATTTTTTTAGATTTTGATCCTGTCACCAATGACCCATATGTATTACAACCCGCATCTGATACTTTGTCTGGAGGTAAACTAATGAGATATAATAGTCCAACAGATAATTGGACTTCCGTTGGCCCCACAACAAATACCTACACGCTTGTTAATGATACCATCTCAACCTCATTTTATATTGAAGGATTTGCATTCAATAAAAACACTCACAGACCAAATGCATTAATAGAAAGACACATTCAAAGCTATGATATGTACAATCAAGATTTCATGCTTATGGAATTCAATGGAACTACATGGTCTCAAGTTGGTGGAATGATAAACAGCAGTGCTGATTACACTTATCCTGGATATCCAGACCTGGTTTTTAACCCGGTTACCAATGAACCTTATGTGGCTTATCAAAGAAGTGGTTGCAAAATAAAAAAATTTGATGGAGCAAATTGGACCAATATTGGAAATGGGCAATGTAGTACTGACACCGCTTACGCACCGCACATAGCTTTTGATCTTGATACAAATATTCCATACGTTTCTTTTACTGATGATGGAATTAATAACAATTCTGATCAAGCAACTGTCACAAAATTAAATGGAAGCAGCTGGGACGTTGTTGGACAAAGAGGTTTTTCTTCTCAGGCCACATCAAATGTTCAAATAGCATTCAATCCAACCACAAAAGAACCATGGGTCGCATTCAGAGATTCAGCGAATGGAAACAGAACAACCGTAATGAAATTCAATTCAAACACGGTTGAAGCGCCAACTGCCTCGCCAGCTGCTGGAATTTATACATCAATTCAATCAGTAACACTCTCGACAACAACTTCCGGAGCTGAGATTCGCTACACAACGAATGGATCAACGCCGTCCGCTTCTTCAACTTTATATAGCGGACCAATTTCAGTTTCATCATCTCAAACAATCAAGGCGATTGCCATAAAATCAGGAATGGGAGATAGTGATATTTTTTCTGGAACATATACAATAAACATACCGCCAACCGTTTCCACTCCAACAGCAAGTCCAGCAGGAGGAACTCCGCCAGATAGTGGCACATGCACAGATGAGGATATGAGCATAACATTATCATCTTCAACTCCAGACGTCACCATCTATTACACAACTAACAACACTGACCCATCCAGATCATCAACACAATACACTGAACCCATAAATATCACAGAATCTGCAGTAATAAAAGCATTTGCAGTCAAAAGTGGCATGCTCGACAGTCAAATTCTCACACAAAACTACTGCATTGTGGTTCATAGACCAATCTTATCGCCAGCTGGCGGAACTTATGATGATCCTCAAACAGTTACTATGACACTTCCAACTCGCGACTCTTTGGCTTATTACACACTGGATGGTTCAGATCCTTACATGCGAACAGGTGGAGCTTGGTACACAAACGCAGACCCGTACGATATAATTATAGATAAAAACACAACACTCAAAACAATTGCATTTAATGGAGCCTTAGTTGCTGGCTTTCCAGTTACAGCAAATTATTACATAAAAACAAAAAAACCAAGTGCCTCAATTTCTGGCTCAACATATTCATCAAATCAATCAATCACCCTTTCTTCAACCACATCTGGAGCAAGGATCTATTACACACTTAATGGTTCAACTCCAAGTGTATCATCCATCGAATTTGTTGTCGGAGTTAGTGCTCCAATAAGCATTTCATCAACCACAACAATTAAAGCAATTGCAATAAAATCTGACTTAACTAATTCAGATGTTATGAGCGAAACGTATACAATAATTTCCCTAGCAACTCCTATTTATCGCCTATACAACACAAAGAATGGCGCGTTTCTTTACACGAAAGGAGAAGCCGACAGGGATTTTGTGTTAAACAAATTCCATGATTTTGAATTCACAGACGGAATACCTGCCTATTATTCATCTCTTGATGTTCAAGACGGCTTAACTCCAATTTATCGTTTGTACAACACGAAAAATGGAGCGTTTCTCTATACAAAAGGTGATGCTGATAGGGATTATGTGTTAAACAAATTCCATGATTTTGAATTTACAGATGGCGCACCGGCATTTTATGCCCCACTGACATATCAAGAAGGTCTGACGCCAATCTACAGACTGTACAACAGAGTTACAGGCATGTTTCTCTACACCAGAGGAGAAGCCGACAGGGATTATGTTTTGAACAAATGGTCTGATTTCGAATTTACCGATGGCACACCAGCATTCTATGCAAAAACAAACTAGGAGAAAAAGAAATTACTAATAAATACGCACTGCAAGCAAAAAAGCGACAATCGTCGCTTTTTTGCTTGATTTAAATAAATTTTTCATCATAAAATGGGTCATTTGCAATTTCACTCCCCCATCTTTTTCGCATATATTTTTGCTCTTGAAGAAATTTTCGATATCTTTCTAATTTCCTAAATTTCAAAAATTTTATTGGTGCTAACAATTTGTAGATGTTTTTCACATCTGATTTTCTGCTGGCAGATTCATGATGATACAGTTTAGCGTGTGGAGTACAGATGATTTTATGTCCAAGATCACGAAGCTTTAAGCAATAATCCACATCATTATATGCAATTGGCAAATTCTTTTCATCAAATCCCCCAATCTTTTCAAAAAGATCTTTTCTGGTCATCATGCAGGCCGCAGTGACAGCTCCCCATTCCCTGGGCTCATCAAATTTTATTTCCTCCTCTTTCCATGTTCTGAACGCATGGATTGCCAGCCGCTTTTCTTCAAGCATAACACCGGCGTGTTGGATTGCGCCATTAGGATACAAAAGCTTTACACCAACGGCTCCAACTTTTTCATCTTCAAAACATTTCAACATTTCCTCGAGCCAATTTTCAGAAATAACCTCTGTATCATTGTTCAAAAAAAGAAGATATTCCCCTTTTGCATGTTTTACTGCAAAATTGTTTATGGCCGAGAAATTAAACTGGTCAGCATAATCCAAATTTTTTATTTTTTCATTGTTTGCAAATCTTTTCAGATATTCGTCAGTTTTTTCCTCAACACTATTATTATCAACCAAAATAACTTCATAATTCTCATAAGAAGTTTTTTGCAAAATGCTTTCAAGACATTTTTGAAGCAATTCAATTTTATCCTTAAACGGAATAATAATGGAAATCATTATTTGTAATTTTCAATAAATTCTTTAATCTCTGAATTACTTTTATTTTTAAGATCAGCAATGCCAAATATGAAATCATCTTTTATGATCAGGTTCCATTTTTTATAAAAATGAACCCAAGAGTTGATAAAAGAAGTTTTATCATGTCTGACACTGACATATTTTTCAGTTCCAGGATCACGCTTTATTTCATAATTAACATGATGATGAACAACACTGGCAGTTGGAGCATGGACAATTCTCAGTCCATGTTTAACAAATTGCATATAATAATCATTGTCCTCATATGCATTGACGAATCCAGAATCAAAATTTGCCAGATGCAAATATTTTCTTTTTGTCATTGTTGCTCCAGTTCCAAGCCAATCATAATCACGTTTTATCATGGTATGAAGATCACAATCACTCTTGCCAACATTGTCCAATTTAAATTCAATGAAATTGTCATCGATTTTTTTTATCAGACCGCCAGTGTATTGTATTCTGTGATCAGGAAAAATGATCCGTGCGCAACATGAGGCTATATCGTCAGATTCATTGATTCTTATGACCATTTCCTCCAGAAAATGTTCAGCTACTTCGATATCATTATCAAAATAAAGCACATAATCACCATTCACCAATTTGGTGGCTTCCCTTCTTCCGCCGGCAGCTTTAAGATTTTCCTTAGAGAACACGACTTTTATGTTGCTCTTGCCGTTTATTGTGTGAAGATATTCCAAAACCTTGCCGTATGTTGATCCGTTGTCCCAAATAAGAATTTCGTAATTTATGTTTTTGGCATTTTTCTTGATTTTTTCAACAGTATTTTTTAACTGCTTGAAGCGATTAAAAGAAAGGATTACCATGGAAACTTTTTCTTTAAACTCACCTTCGTATACAAGCTTCCTGAATTTGGCTTCTTTAATAATCATTTCAACATTTTTTGCATGCTTTTCATTTTCCACCAAAGTATTTTGACTTCCATGGATCCTATGATAATATAAATATTTATCGATAAAACCGAAAGCCTTTGGCATATAGAATGCTACCCGCAAAAACATGTCGTAGTCATGCGTTCCGCCAAATCTTGGATCAAACAGACCGACTTTCAAAAATGCATCCTTATGAATAATCTTCAAATGGCTCGAAACCATCCCTTTCAACAAATCCTCAAATTGATTCTTGTTGGCTGCTCTTTTCCCAAACCAAACTTTTCTCAAGAATTTGTCATTCTCATCAACCTCTATCCTGTTTGAATAAACAAGTCTCAATCTTGGATTATTTTCAATGTGTTTTGCCATCTCTAAAAGCGCATTCTCTGGCAAATAATCGTCGCAATCCAAAAAGGCAACCCATTCGCCTTTTGAGTTCAGCACTTGCGAATTCAGAGATGCGGATATTCCCTTGTTTTCTTTATTATAAACAATCGTTATCTTTTCATTGGATTCATATTTTTTCAAAATTTCCCTATTTTTAGGATCTGATGAATTGTCATCGACAATCAAGATGTCATAATTTTTATAATCCTGATCCAAAGCACTTTGAATGCATTTCTCCAAATATTTTGAATGATTGTAGCTTGCGATTCCTATCGTAATGGAAGGGCTTGTTCGCATTATTGAATTTTTTATTTTCTTGAAATTTATTTTTCTCAGCAAAAAAATAACCCTATAAAAAAGAATAACGGAAAAATCTTTTATTCTGAACACAAATTTTGGTATTAGTTTTTTGATTTTTTTCTTATACAATTTATAGACACCATTGGAAATTCTCCAACGTAAAGAAGTTTTCATTTCATAAAGTTCTTCTCTTATTTTTTCCAACTCATGATGTTCCTCAATATTTTTTTTATACAAATGTTCAAATTTGTACTTTTCATCAATCAAATCATTAAGCAAACAATCGTTCAGTTTTTTGATTTTTTCCACATCTTTAAAACCCGAAGAAAAATCGTTTTCATTCAAGCCAATTTCGTCAAAATATTTTTTGCATATTTTCAAACGAGCACCATTATGGTCATCTTTGGCATCATGCATTGGGACTATCTTTGAAATTTTAGTAGTGTTGTTGTCCATTATTCAGTTATTTTGCCATTTTATTTGACAAATTTCATTAAATATTTATCGGGAGCAAAAATTTCATGGATATAGAAGGCAACAATAAATTTTTATACAACTTCTCAATTCATTGCTTATTCATATTAAATTTATCCTGCAAAACAAATTTACTTAACAAATAAGTAAAGGGCATTGTTACAATAATACCCACTATTGGTGCCAGTTTTATATTATAATGCATTTTCTCCACAAGTATATACAGAAAAAACATATTCAATAAATATTGCGCGAGATATACGAATGGAAAACTTAGAAATTTTTTCAAACTAAAATATGATTTGAACACTAAAATAGTGTTCAAATAATATGACACTATAATACCCAAAAAAAATGCGACGGAGTACGAAATAAAGTATGGGAAAAAAAATAATAAGGCATAATATATAACATAACTTGTCAGAGTATTAAAACCACCAACAAAAATAAAACGTATAAATTTCTTATATTTATTTATCAATCTTTTCATGATTATAACACTATTCATTATTACATTTACTATTATTATTTGTCTCTTAAATATTCCCAGGTTTTTCTTATGCCATCCTTTAAATTTATTATTGAAATATTTCCGACCTCATTTCTGGTTCTATCCATATTTAAAACGATACTCTTCACATCAACCTCCCTATCTGGCTGGTTGTCTATTTCAATTTTTTTCCCAACTATCTCTTGAATCATACCTACAAGACTGCTTATACTCAAACCAAATCCACTGCCTACATTATAGATATTATATTTGGTCGTCTTTGTAAAAAGCAGCTTCGTGATATTAATCAAGTCATCAATATAAATATAATCCCTAATATTATTACCATCACCAAAAATTGTAATTGGTTTTCCCTGTTTAATTAAATTAAGAAAAATAGGTATTATACCCTGACTTCCGACAAGATTTTGACCAGGACCGTATGGATTTGCGTAACGCAAAATAAGATATTCAAGCCCCCTATTTATCTTATAATATTCCAGATATTTTTCTATTGTTAATTTCGATATGGCATATGGAGAGATTGGATTTGTGCTATCATTTTCGTTTAGCAGTTCTTTTTGTGTATCACCATAAATTGCTCCGCCAGAAGATGAAAAGATGACCTTTGAAACTTTTGCATTTGCGCATTCATCCAATAAAGTTATTGTGCCTCTAATGTTAGTATCAATATCAATCAAGGGATCATTCATGGATGAACCAGGGGTAGTCAGTGAAATAAAATGGAAAACATAATCAATTCCTTTCAAGGCTTTTTTTAAATCATCTCTGTTTAAAAAATTTCCCTGAATCATTATAAAATCATCACCAAAACAATCTAAATTTTTGGAGAATCCATCCTTGAATAAGTCAAATGCAAAAATTTTATATTTTTCATCTTTATTAAGGGATTTTGCTAAATTGCTACCTATAAATCCATCAGCTCCAAGTATCAATATTTTCTGTTTTTTCATTTAATTATTCAATTACATTATTATTCTTTATCAATATAAACCTCATCTATAACATATGATGGTCTTTTTCGCGTCTCATCCAATATTCTCCAAAGATATTCTCCAATTATTCCCAGCATAATCATAATTAGCCCCAATAAGAAAGTAATAATTGCAATCAATGTTGTAAATCCTTGAACTGGAATCTTGCCAAGTATTGAATCGAAAATTGTATACGCTCCAAACAAAAAACTTACACATGCAATAACAAGACCCAGAAACGAAATTATTCTAATAGGCGCATATGAAAATGCTACAAATGAATCAACAAAAAGTTTTATCTTTTTCGATAATGTCCATCTCGATTTCCCATGTTTTCTTTCTTTTCTCACATAATACACAAAAGCCTTCTTAAACCCAAGCCAAAAAATAAGGCTCATTATATTGGTATTTTTTTCGCAAATTTTATCAATTTCTATGACAACTTTTTTATCAAAAAGAACGAAGTCAAATCCCCCTCTAGGGTAATCTTTGATAGCAAAAGTAGCCATCAAAAAATAAAATGTATTGGAGGCTAATTTTTGCAAAAATGGATCATCCCTATCTTTCCTGGTTGCAATTACTATTTTATTTCCAGCCTCCCACTTCCTAACCATTTCCACAAATAGCTCAGGAGGGTCTTGAAGATCTGCATTTATAACACCCACACAATCCCCCTCCGCAAAGTGAATTCCAGCTTGTATTGCAGACATCATGCCAAAATTTTTGCTTAATTTTACAATCTTTATTCTATCATCCTTTTTTCTTTCCTCGAGAAGCAATGGCAAGGAACGATCACCCGAACCATCATCAACAAAAATAAACTCTAGCTTGTATTCTGGTAAAAGATTGCCCAATTTTTTTAATTCTGGAATTGTGTACGGGATATTTAGCTCATTATAATAAACGGGTGTAACTATTGAAAAAGTCTTCATACTACTTACAATTTCTTTAATTTTTTAATATTAACGTATAATAATTTTGTCATCAATTTTCTTAATTTTACATCCATTATTAGTTTTATTAATTAAAAAATTATTTTAATAATCTTTATCATTGTAAACATATTACACCCAATGTTCCAGTGACGCCAACAAAAAAATCAGAATTTGGAGAGATTGATTCATTACCACAAAGATCTTTGGCGATATTTACCTCATTATTTGATGCAGCAGAAAAATCAAATCCGCCCACCTCATTTATGAGATTGAGCCTTGACCACTCAGCTCCAAATGCTGATATATTCATATCGCCCTGCAATGTTTTTATTTGTGTTCCATATCCCCACCTAGTGCCAACAAATGCAATAGTTTTAATTTTTGTAAAATTTGGCAACATTTGGAGACGAACTATTATCCTATTTGCCATTTGAATATCTTTCATATTTATTCGCAATTGATCAATATAAACATGATTATTAATACCAATAAAACTGAATATTAGTATCGTAGAAATAATAAAAAATATTTTTTTTACACTCTCATCAAAGAGTGTGTAACCCACCACGAGAATGCCAGCCCAAAAAACTCCCAGGGAGGCTATAATTCTTGGCACCGGCCACCAAACTGCCAATAAAAGAGATACCCCCCAAACGCCAAGGATGGAAACTGCAAGCAGAATTAAAACAGCCATTATAACTTTAAAAGAATTTATAGTATTTTTTCTTCTTAAATAATATAAACGAATCAAGCCAACACAAACAAAAAATAGCAATACAAGTAATAGAATTTTTGACCCTAATGGCAATATAGGCTCATTCTGAAAAAACACAGTTTCAACAGAGATTTTAAATTGATACAATCGATTTGAAATATTATGCAAATTTATAAAATTACCACGGTCTGCAATTGATATATGCAAAAAAGACAACAACAGTTTATTCATCAAAAAATACACTGATGTACCAGATATAAGCGTAAGAAGTTGCGGTCCCAGATTGATTCTCCTGATTACATCAAACCAAAAATTATTATCATACTTATACGAATCAGATTTATAGCTGCGCAATGTTTCAATTACAAGCGACGTAATAATTGCAACAAAAACGTAATTGATAACCAATTGATACATGCTAATTGCAAAAACAAAAAGAATTGTTGCTAATGAAAATTCCTTCAATTTAAATTTACTCAAATAAACCGAAGTAAACCCAAAAAAGAGAGAGAAGATGAAAAATGTAAGTGTCATTTTAAATGTAAATATTTCAGCCTGATAAGGGAATAAAGTGATAAATAAAACAACAAGTGAACTGAGTGTAATGTTATTATTAATCTTCCATATCCTACAAATTATTATGCCTAACAATACGAATCCGATTGCTGCAATAAACATCAGCAAGGTGGGAGAAAAAACACCTTGAATACCAAGGTAATTAAAAAATTCAAAAAATAACCCTGATCCCCAGCGGCCCTGATATAACACCGTGCCAATATTTGGAGTAAAAAGCGTAAAAATATAGTCATCAACAGCATACCCCAACGTGAAAAAAGTGATTCCTCTGGCCAAAATAAAGCCAAGGATACTAATAATGAAAACTATGCGCTCCTCTTTTGTTAATTTTAATTTCATTATAATGTTATCCATAAATTTAAATTTATTAACAAAGAAATAGATTTTGATCAATAAATATTTTAAATAATAAAATAAAAACCCTTGCCTTTTTATGCACATCACCTAAGTAAAATATTTTTTACATCTTCTTCAGATAAAGCTTGCAATCAACAAACTATGTCAGAAAAATTGATTAATTTCTTTGCGATAACTTTCTTGAAAATTTTTCAAATTATGTTGAAAAATGATCCGCTCTCTTATTAATGCTATCTTGTCGAAATAATATGAGGGATTATTATAAAATTTATCAATTTTTTCACAATATTCATCGACTGTTTCAACATTTTTAACAAGTAAACCATAATCTCTTCCAAAAATTTCCTCCGTATCTCCAATTGCTGATGAAATTATTGGCAAATTGTGTCCAATCATATCCAAAATAACTAATGCAATGCCTTCAAATTTTGAAGTGAAAAGCAATAAATCAAATTCCTCCATATTCAATTCAGAATAATCATTATAGACACCGCGATATTCAACATTTTTCAATTTTAATATTTTTTCAAAGTATTCATCAGCCACTTTATCCCCAAAACATGCACCATAAACAACAAATGTAATGTTTTTTCTCTCTTTACATATGCCATAAAAAACATCCATCAATTTTTGATTACATATTCTTGAAGCCCATAATATTTTTTTATTTACGGAAAATTTCTTTTTAATGTTCAGCGCCTGATCTATTGGTGAAAATAATTTTATATAAGGGAAATCTACTCCAGCCAATTCTTTAAAATAAGTATACCAGTATGCATTATCACTTAAAACTAAGTCTGAATTACGCATAATCTCAGGGTATAAAACTGGATAACCATCATATTTGCCAGTATCCCAATTATATACTGGGCAAAAAAGCGAGGAAACTATTCTAACCCCATATTCCGTAAATATATCTTTATAGTATTTAATCAATTGCAAGGCGATATCGGAATTTATTACATGAATAACTTTAATTTTTGAATTCATTATCGCCTTCATTAATATATGCATTTGTTCATCAGCGCTAAAATTAGACCAACACGGACATTCCGATGCAATATCGAAATGCGGAATAGAAATTTGATCTATTCTTTCTCCCGACTTTATAGTTGTTATTAAACATGGATTATAGCTGGTTTCATGCAAAGAATTTGAATATTCAACTACCAATTTATCGGCACCACCCAAAACAACCCATGGCGCAAAGAATATAAAATCCCTATTTTCTAAAAATTTTAACAATTTAATATAAATTTTAACTTGATCAGAGATTTCAAGCCCTAAATAACGAGGATTATGAAATCTTCTATCAAATATGGAAATATTTTTTTCGCCATATCCTTTTAAGAATTTTTTGTAAACACCAATATTATTTTCATGATAATTTTCAATAATATTGTCATTACCAATAGCAAACTTTTTATTTGCCAACATAGGTTTTTTATAAAAAAAACCATTGTCCACTAGACGCTTTTTAACAAGATTACCATTTAACACACTGTGTGAATCTTTTTGTTTTCTATAATAAAAAACAAATTTTGAACCAACATAAGGCAGACCCATATTTAATAAAAAATTGTTCAAATCCCAATCTTCATGTCCATAAATATGGTCGTTTTTTCTATTTTCATATTTAAGTAACATGCCCCTGAAACACATTATTTTGCTAGTATAACAATGTGTAAATAAATTATTAATTTTTATATTATCATTTGAGTTGTTATAAACATGAAAACTTATTCTAGGAAATTCCACAAGAAGCTCAGGAAATGCCACCAAGTGCTCATTTTCTGGCAATTTTTCCAGATCATCTTGCTTTTTTACGACATTCCCATAGTGATTAAATGTTGTGTCAAACAAAGCAGCAAAACAATTCGAGGAGGATAGATCGTCACCATCAGCAAATAAAATAAAATTATTTTTAGCTATATTAACTCCAAAATTTCTTGAATCTGCTGGGTTTCCAAAATCAACAACCTCAATTTTATTGAAAATGTCTATACTATTTTTAACTATTTGTTCAGTTTTACTATCTGGTTTATCCAAAACAGCAATGAACTCGATATTTTTCCATAGCTGAAATTTATCATGATATTTTTTCATATCACGAATATTTTGTATTGTTTTTTTCGCAATCAAACCCTCCGCATGGAATGTTACAACCAAAGACAATGTATATATATCCCTATCTACGAGCCCATTTGAAAGATTTATATAATGTTTAGTCTCTTTATATTCATTAATTAAGTTATTAAATATTTTTTTTAGATATTTTTTTGCAAATGAAATGGGGTGAAAAACTACAAATTTTATTTTATAATTAATATCCCTTAACTTCCAAAATTTAGATGTTAACATAAATGAGATTTCATTTTTTAATCTTTCACATTTATATTGAAGCTGCATATTTAATTCCAATAATTCATCTTTTTCAATTTTTAATGTTTCAATTGTTTTTTTAAGATTACTTTGACTTTCTAAATTTTCTGCAATCAAACTATCAGCCGCTGATTCCCTATTAATATCTAATGCTTTATTGATATCAATTTTTTTATGCATTATATCTGTGATCTTACAAAAATAATCCGCATTTTCTGCCGAATAATATTTTTTAATGTGCTTGTTTATAACGTCTTTATCATCATTAGATATTTTATATCTCCACGGTAATGAAAGAGCTAAAAAAACATTTTGAATATTGGCTCTCAGTGATGGTGTTATTTTAAATGCAACAATATTTGGCAGTCCATAATTCTCAAGATATTTTTTAGGAAATATTTTATCACATGACAAAACACTCATCAACAATCCTGTTGCATAAGCATTTTCAACATAGTGCACATTATTTTGATCTACACTTTCCTTGATAACTATTGCGCCTTTTTCAATCGGCAAATTTTGCAAATTAGTATCATGCAAAATACAAATAGCGCCATCCTTGAGATAAGGAAGTACCATAAGAAAATCAAGCAACTCGCCAGGCACAACATGCATTGTATCAATGACGCAAAAATCTATCCCTGGTCCAATAATATCTAAAAATTTAGCTGCAACACCTCCAGTATAAACAGCTATTTTGTCACGCAAATCTGGCTGCGTTTTTTCCAAAATCCAACCTGTTTTTTGTTCAGGATCACGATAATAGGCGTCATTGTAGTCAATTCCAAAGAGCTTTACATCTGGATCCATTCTTGTATCCTCCAACATAAAAGCAGAGCAACTCCCCGCAGCAATACCAATTTCCAAAATTTTCTTAGGACTATGTGTTTTGATTAGTTCACTAATAAAATCAATTTCGGATTCCTGCATTTCTGAATAATTTAACAACAACCGTCTTTTATCTTCAATCTTTCCCATAATGATATACTAATTATAAAAATCAATAAGATACTCGTTATTAATTCCACTCATAATCAACCTCTATAAATCCATGGCTTTTCTTTTTGGAAACAAACTTAAACTCACTTGATTTTTCAAGTAAATCATAATTTTTAAAAGCATTATCTCCATGAACTGCTGCTTTAATATAATACGTGTTATTTTTAAGAGGCAAATTGAAAAAATTTATTTGAAAATATCCTAATTTTATATATTTTTCTTTATCAACATCGTCTATAAAAGTATTGATTCCAAATATATACAGACCGTCTTGACTATGAACAGCTAATCCAAAATTAAGATCGTTTTTTGCTTTTTTAATATCAAAATAAACCCTGATTGACATATCGTCTCCAGTCTCAAAAACATTTTTTTCTTTGCCATCTTTATCCAAAAATTCAACCTTTGTTATTTCTGCAATTTTGTGTGATTCAGTTTTGTTTTCTTCATTTGAAATGGCAACATTTTTTTCTTTTCCATCTTTCTTTTGCTTTTCTTCGTCAAAAATCCTTTTTTCCTCGTCTGACATGTTTTGATACATGTATTCAGTTCCAACATCTTCAGCCTTTCCAATTTTTATTATTTTTCCGTTTCTAAGAAGCAATGCTCGATCACAATATCGTTGCACTGTGGCAATATCATGAGTGACCAAAATCACTGTTTTTCCAGCATCTCTGTATTTGCTGAATTCTGAAAGACATTTTGATTGAAAATTGCTGTCTCCCACAGCCAAAACCTCATCCATCAACAAAATCTCACGGTTGGCATGAATTGAAACAGAAAAAGCCAACCGCACTTGCATGCCGGAAGAATAATTTTTCAGTTTTTGATCAATGAATCGCTCCAGTTCAGAAAATTGCACGATTGAATCAAATTTTTTGTCGATTTCTTTCTTGGAAAGTCCCAAAACAGTGGCATTGAGATACACATTGTCACGACCGGAGAGTTCAGGATTGAAACCGATTCCAAGCTCCAAAAATGGCGAAATGCGTCCGTCAATTTTCACGCTTCCCTTGTCGGTCTGATATATGCCAGCCAGGATTTTAAGCAATGTGCTTTTTCCGCTTCCATTTCGGCCAATGATGCCGAAAAATTCACCTTTTTTCACTTCAAAAGAAACATCGTCAAGGGCTTTAAATTCTTCGTAGGAGTTTTTTTTGAAAGCCGAAACAGCCGCCCCTCGCAGTGAGGAGATTTTCTCATGAGGAATTTTGAATGTCTTACTGACATTTTTGACGCTTATTGCGATATCTTTGTTCATAATTTCTAATTTTGAATTTCGAATTTCGAACCAAATTTTAATGTTTCAACTACTTAATTTTGAAATAATCTTTCCAAAAATAAGTGTTAGTTCCTGAGCTTCTTTCCATAACATGCCTGTTTCTGAAGCTAACTCTGGAGACGCCACTGAAATCATATGCAGCCAGTGCTTACTTTCTTGTATCTCTTTTTTGCAAATATGTATCTTGTTCTTGAAATCTTTCTTTGAGCTGGCACCGTTAGCTTCAGCATAATTGGCTCCCACACTGGTTGAACTCCTGACTATTTGTGAAATAAGCGGTCTTGTTATTGTATCCTGTTTTATTTTTTTGCACATCAATATGCAGCTTTCACCAAAAGCTGACGTTCTGATTTCTAAATTATACTCTCTTTTGTTATTATTTTCAATCATTAGTTTTTCGAAATTGATTCAAAATTCAAAATTGGAAATTCGAAATTTATGCAATGTGCTTCATATGGTGCAGGATGGGGATATGGTGATTTTCTCTTATTTTAAGCCATAATTTATCAATATTGACAGAAAACATGTGATGTGGTAGTATTACTTCATAGAAATCTCGGCCAGGAGGTAACACTCCACATCGTTAGGCGGGGATTTTTATTTTGTTCAAAATACTACTTTGGTGAAAAACAAGACATCATATATTTTCTTTTTCTTTTATCCTCTTTTATTTGGACATAAAACAAATTCTTCTCCTTGGTTAGTCCCGCAAATCTATACAATATTTCTTTTCTTTCAAAAGACTCCACTTTCTCAACTGGCCCAACCTTGGAATCTTTTATTAACTCTAGTGATGCATTAAAAAATCGCAATCTGTTCATTCTCTCTTTCTGGGATTTCTGAAACAAATGTTCACGAAAATAGTCTAAAAATATTTTTTCTTTTTTAAAATAAGCTGACCTAATATATGGCCGTCTTTTTGTTTTCTTCTTGATTTCATCATAAACCAAAAAAGCTTTCTTCATGACCTCGCCGTAGCTCGTTCCTGAGATTTTATTTGATTTTGTTTGATATGGAATCATTACTATAAAACAAACCCCGCCATGCCCAAAGGGTCAGGACGGGTGGTTTTAGATGATTGAATTATAGCAAAACAAGGAGATGATGTCAAAATGCCGCTCATCTTTTCGTGAGGAATGCGGAAAGTTTTGGAAACGTGGGAGACTTTTATGGCAACATCAGACATAGCTTAGTTTAAAGTTTTAAATTTGAAATTTGAAATCAGTTTTAATTCTCTAAGTTTTTAATTTCCTTATTCCTGCCCTCCATTGTAACAATTATCTTGGAAAAAATCAAAGTTAGCTCGTGCGCTTCCTGCCAAAATTTACGACATTCTTCAATATTTTCAACACTTGCTTTGCCCAAAAGCTGCAACCAGTACTTTGTTTCTTTCGCCTCTTTCTTGCAAATGTATATTTTATTCTTAAAATCTTTCTTGGAACTCGCCCCATTTGCTTCGCAATAGTTTGCGCCAATGCTTGTAGCTGAGCGTACAAGTTGATTCAAAAGTGGAATTGTCACAATATCTTTGTTTATTTTTCTTATAAATTCAATAATTTCACCGCTGAATTTCGCGGTTCTGTCTTCGAGTTTGAATTTTTCTTGTGATTTCTCCATTTAAAATTTAGGATTTGATTTTAAATTTAAAACTTTAAACTTAAAAATATTTTTGCTTGTATCTTGATGTTTGTATCTTACACGATTTTAAGGACTTGTGACTTTGTGGACTTTTTTGTGATTTATCAATTTTTGTATTTTTTAAGCAAGAAAGTAATTATTGATTGCGAATTTGAATTGTTCAACGAAAAGTTCCTTGAAAAATAATGCGCTGTTTTGCTCATAGAATAACAGAATCGCTTTTTTGTAATCACTCTCATTGACACTTCTATATGACAACGGACAAAAGCCATACGCCATCAAGATGGCATTACCCAAAATACGGGCGGTTCGTTTATTTCCATCCTCAAAAGGCTGTATATATGAAATCATCAAAATTGCCATAAGTGCTTTTTCCAGAGGATGCTGGATTTTCCCAATTGCAGATATTGTTTTTTCCAATACTTCTTTTATTTGATATTGATTGTCTAATGGTCGATATATTGTTCCAGTAATTCCGACCAAACCTTTGCGCAAGCCTGTTGCCACGTTCAAATCACCGACAATAAGAGCATGCAAATCCTCAATTTTCCTCACAGTCAAATCACTGAACACCTCTTTATTATTCAGGACATAATCAAGCGCTTTTTTATGATTCAAAATCATAACCGCCTCTTCTTTTTCATGCCCCTCTGCTTCCTTGTTTTCACGTATAAGTATTTCCGTATCTATAAGCGAATACGTATTTCCTTCAATCTGTGAAGATTTCCAACTAAGTTCGATAGTCAGTCGCTCCAATTCTTTTTTGAAAATCGTTTCCGACATCGAAGCCACTCGCTTTTCGTAAAAATTGTTGATTTCCTGCAATTCGGAAAGCTCATCATCATTAAACAAACCGGCCATATTGTCGAATATTTCAAAATTGAAATTAGGATATGTCACCACTCGTTCATCAAGAGTTTTCTTGAAATATTCCTCCACATTGAAATATGATAAAAGTTTGTTCTCAACAGCCTCAAAATATAACACGCTTCTTCCCATTCCTTCTTTTTTGATCAACTTGTTTTCCAACAAAAAATCCATATCTCGAATAATCGTAACACGTGAAAAAACCTCACCGAGATCCCTCTCTGTGTATGCCTTAATCTCTCGAGTTCCCACACCTTTTTGTCCCCTTATGAAGCCAAAAATTGTTGATTGTCTTTTTGTTAAATTAATCATGCGTGTATATATTTGTATCATTTTATACGATTAATTGTATCATTTTGATACAATTAATGCAACACCTTGCGTCAATTTATAACTTTTTAGACATTGTATGTATTAAAAGATATATCTAATTACGCATCACAACACATAGACGTATTATATACGATTAATAGACGATTGCAAAGCCACGGAAAGCCCTGCTACCCATGGTTAAGCGGAAATGCAAAAAACACAGTTCCACATTTCTTTTGACCGCAAAAGAAACCTGGAGGAAAGAAAACTCGCACCGGATGAAGATACTGTGGCAAAAACTGCGTTCTTCGCTAAAATTTACACTTCGCGCCTACGTCTGCTGACGGGCGCTACGTTTCAAAATTTTTTAACGCTCATCACTTGTTTTTTGCCTACGTACTTCATATGGTGCATTTGGAATGCGGAATGCGAATACTGGATTGATTTTTGCGATTTCTCCATTTTAAATTTAGGATTTGATTTTAAACTTAAAACTTTAAACTTAAAAATATTTCTGCTTGCTTACGTACTTCATATGGTGCAGAATGGGAATATAGTTATTTTCCATTATTTTAAGCCATAATTTATCAAATATTGACAGAAAACATGTGGTGTGGTAGTATTAGTTTACAATGGCATCTCGCAAGAGAAGCTCCGAGGACTCGCTTAGGCGGGTCCGTTTTTTTATTTTCCTTGTAAAAATTTCACAACCACGCCAAGTATCTTATTAAATTCATCTTTTCCAACAAAACCCAATCTTCGCAAAAACCTCTTGGTGCTCATAACCCTCAATTGGAAAATAATTGCCGAAAAAAGCTTTCCCTCGTGACTATATTGATAATAATATGGATGATTTTTAAGTTTTGAACTAAGCGGTATTACTAGTGCTAAGTGTCTGTTTATTTTTCTTAACACTAAAATTGGTCTTTCAAAGTTTTCATTCTTACCGTCTTGTTCATAGCCTATATTGACACCAAGAGAACACCACCAGATTTCACCTTTTCTAAAATAAATATCCTTGTTAGTTTTATGTAACTCTTGTTTCTTCTTGTTCCAAACTTCAAATTCTTTTTTGTTTTCTGTTTTCATCTCGTGAAATTAACATATTTTACCAAATAATTATACCATCAAAAGGCCAAGTATGCAATGTTTTGGCGCGTGCAAAACTCTTTTCCACATTTCCCTCAAAAGTTTTCTTCCATACCATTCTCTTCTTTGATAAGGAGAGATGTCCCGATACGGAATCGGGACAGAGAGGTTGAGCAGGGCCTAGCTCAGCCCCACCTCAATCCTCCCCCTATCTAAGGGGAGGAAGAAATAAGGAAAAATTCTTATTGATCCTCACCCCAACCCTCTCCTTATCTAAGGAGAGGAGGAATAAGGAAATAATTATTGGCTCATCACTTGTTTTTAGCCTACGTACTTCATATGGTGCAGGATGGGTGCGGAATGCGAATACTGGATTGATTTTTGCGATTTCTCCATTTTAAATTTAGGATTTGATTTTAAATTTAAAACTTTAAACTTAAAAATATTTCTGCTTGCTTACGTACTTCATATGGTGCATTTGGAATGCGGAATGCATATACTGGACTTTTTTGTGATTTGTTTGATGTTTGTGTCTTGATGTTTGTATCTTTCCCGCTGTTTGTTTAAAAAATGCAAAAATGCTAGAATATATATGTTGGTTTGCGTTAAAATGAACAAAAAATGAAAATAAAAAAAATCAAACGAATATTCATATTTATATTTTTTTTCACGTCATTAACCATTGCCTCCAAATCAGCCGAGGCATATTGTGTTTATGATGGAGGAAATTTTCATCTTCAAAGCGATCCGAATCAGATTCTTATGCCAATTCACCGCCTTTACAACACAAATAATGGTGCGTATCTTTATACGAAAAGTGTTGCCGATGCCAATTACGTTTTGGGAAAATGGCCTGAATTTGAATTTACTGATGGAATACCGGCTTTTTGTGCATATTCCATATACAAAGATGGACTTACGCCAATATACAGGCTATACAACACAAAAAATGGCGCTTATTTATACACCCGAGGTGAAGCTGATAGGGATTATGTTTTAAATAAATATAAGGATTTTGAATTTACTGATGGTGTTGCATCGTTTTATGCATCACTGACAATGCAAGATGGATTGACACCAATTTACAGACTATTCAACACGAAGAATGGAATGTTTCTCTATACAAGAGGTGCAACTGACAGGGATTATGTCATGAGTAAATGGCCTGAATTTGAATTTACTGATGGAATTCCAGCATTCTATGCAGACACCACAAATGACTCTGGCCCTGCATTGTTTAAATATGAAGGTCCTGAAATTTCAGTCGGACTTTGGTACTATGGAAAAACTGACATCCAAAATTCGAATTTCAAAATAAGTGCCAATAAGACATACAACATCAGAGATGCTGCGGGCAATATTTTGGCGCAAGCGGGAGGAAGTTCAACCACGAGTGTTGGATATGATGACAACCAAAACCAATTGACTGTCGAAGGACCATTGAGCAAAGTTATTGCCGGCAAAACCGTCACTTTTGATGCAGCCGATGGTGACAACTCCACTCTCATTTTCGACACCCATCGTTCAAGTTTTGTTTCCGATTGGCGTGGAAAAATCGACAACTACAGAGGGAAAATAAAAATCCAATATTATCGCGGATATGACATTGCAAACGGGGCGGCACCTGGTAGCGCAGATGTGACCCAGATTTGGGTCAACAACATTCTGCCATTGGAACAATATGTTTGGGGATCGGCAGAAACAAACGGAACAAAAGCCCTCAACCACACACAAGTGATGACCACGGCCGTCAGGACCTATGGTTTTTGGTATATCAAATATGCCAACAAATATTCAGCACTTGGTTTCAAAATCCGCTCAGACAGCGGTTCGCAAAATTATGGAGGATACGATTGGGAAAAAAATCATCCAAACATAAAAACAGCAGCTCAAAACACGCGCGGGGTCATTGCAACTTATGCAGGCGACGTGGCACTCACGCCCTACTCTTCAGCCAGCGACGGCAGGACAAGAAGTTGGCAGGAAAAATGGGGTTCCACAGATTATCCTTGGTGCCAATCAGTCCCCGACCCATATGGCAAAGATCTCTCCAGATCATCAGGCAGCCACATGGTCGGACTCATCGGATTCGGCTCAGAAAATTTGGCCAGCACCTACGGCTGGGACTGGCAAAGAATTTTGCATTATTATTATACTAATATTTCACTTCCGGTGAATTATTAATTCATAAATTAAAGAGTTAACGGGTTAACGAGTTATGAAAATACAAAAATTTGAAGAATTAAATATTTGGAAATTAAGTCTTGAGATTACGAAAGAAATTTATGACTTGACTTCGAAAGGTAATTTTTCAAAAGATTTTGGACTAAGAGACCAAATCAGAAGAGCTGTTGTTTCAATCAGTTCAAATATAGTCGAGGGATTTGAAAAAAATAACAATAATGAATTTGTCAGATTTCTTAAAATATCCAAAGGATCAGCTGGTGAAGTTAGGAATCAATTATACATCGCATTAGCCATTCCATATATTTCACAAAAAGAATTTGATGAACTAAATGGTAAATTGGAAAATTTGGCATGCCAAGTTGGAGCTTTTATTGTTTATTTGCAAAAGAAAAAAATAAACAAGGAATTTTTAAGGAAATAATGCATTCAATTTTTAACTCGTTAACTCGTTAACACGTTAATAAATAATTTATCAACATGAAATCTCCTTTTTCAAAAACAACAACTTTCGTCTTTCTTGCTGCAATTATTGCAACCGGCTTTTGGTCTTATGTTATTTTCAAAAATCGCAATGCCAAAGAATCCATTGTTCCGACTCGCACGGAGACTTTTACCAACGATTCATCAGACTCATTGGCTGCGACGGATGATCTGGTTGATGATGGAGACAGTGACAACAATGGCACGATGCAAAACTCATCAGATGCGTCGACAGAAAATCAGCCAACGGCAAACAATGGTCAGGAAAATTCAAGTAGTAAAACTAGAAATGCTGTCAGCAAAAATCCTGTGAGTGTGACGCCGGAAATCAAAGGATCGAAATTGGCCAACATCACTCCAGAACATTGCAGCAATGATTGTCAGGCATTTTCAATCGATTTGAAACTTTTTGAATATTGCCAGCAATCATGCGGCATCTCCCCCATCAAAAATGTTTCCAATTGCGACGACAAAAAAGACATCCAAAAAGATTATTGCCTCAAAGATCTGGCCATCACCAAGAAAGATTTGTCCGCCTGCGACAAAGTGAGCGATGGCAACATCAAGCAATCTTGCAAAAATCGCATCGAACAAGATGCTTTTGAAAACTTGCAACAAACCAACAACAATCAGCAATCTGAACCGACATTCTAAACCAATGTTTTATTTTTGCACATGAAAAGAGGGAGACCGACGTTTATCATCGTTCTCCCTCTTGTTTTTTCCAACGCAGTCCTCATTAAAGAGGACTCGTCTCTTTTGTTGCATCGATGATGAATTCCTTTATTTTTTTCCTGAATTCTTCATCAATTTCAGGCCACTCATTGATGGCCTGCAAAATCCTTTCCTTGCCAACATCAGCAATGTTGAGCAAAGAGCAACGCAGAGCAAGGACATTGATGCCGGTGTTTTTCCCATCGTCATCATAATCCTTGTTGCAATCTGCCCTAAGAATTTCAATAAGTAATTTCAAAAATTCCTGCAGCTGCACTGAAAATGATTCAACGGACGCTTTTGGATTTCTTGAAATCTGATCGACCAGCATCATTAAAACGCCAATGATGTTGTTGAATTGAGGTGTTCTCTTAACAACATCAACATTTCTTGTTTCTGGCAAATTTTGCATATAAAATTCCCCTTTCTGTTTCTATTTGTTTGTTTTTGACTGAATATTGAAATCCCGATTTCCCGCCAAATCAACCTTTTTTGTCAAACAACAACCATCACTTGATATACTTTTGTATATCATTTTCATGATTTTGTCAAGCCAAAAAATTTTCAGCATTTATTGTAAAATTAGGGTCATGCCCAATATATGGCTTCAAATATTAACTTTTGTTTTTTTGCTTTGCCTGTTTTCTTTTGAGGCCATCCGCAGCGAGAGCGAGTCAGAGAGAACCATGTATTGCATATGAACCTCAAATTCCCATATTGTCTTGATTTTGGAACAAAAAAAGGGAGACGACATTTGTCGTTCTCCCCCTTGTTTTTCCTGCATTAAAAATTCACTTTCAAGACATAATGATGACCCTGCGTATTTCATCCATGATCATATCCTCTCCCTCAATGACACCGGAATGCTCATAAATGAACAGCCGGAGATGGGCGTTGCCCACGATCCTAAACTCCTTTGAGGTCATGAACTTTCTCAGCTGGCAAATGTTCGCCCTTGTGAAAAATTTCAGAGTCAAGTACATACCCTCAAGAAACTCATACATCTCGTCTTCCGGCATCTCTTTTTTGACAATTTTAGTGGAGATCTCGGCAGACCGCCTCGGGTCAAGAAGCGCTTCCATGAATGAATTCCGCTTCCGCAGGAGAGCATCCGTGCCCTGCCTGTTCATCATGTGACGAATCACACACTCATTTTGTGTGGTCCTGTTCCCGTCAGGGTTGGTGAACTGTGGAATCACAACAACTTCTTCAACATCCTCTGCAACAACTTGTCCGTGTGGCATTTGAATCTCCTTTCGTCCTGATGGTTGATTGGTTGCTTGCCTGTGGGTTGTTTTTACAAAGAACACTGCATCACTACCCTGTCTTTGTACCTCATTTTCCCCCTCCCGTCAAGCCCAAAATGGTTCCATATTCTTAAATTTATCTAAAAATAGCCGCATTCAGTTTTACAAAAAAGTTTTAACAACTTACCCCACCGACCCTTCTACCCAAAAACCCATTATTCCACTTCTCGACGACCGCATGAATCTGGAATATATCTTGATCTTGTTGCTATTATTTTACTGTCACTGCTTAATATTCAATGGATTATATGCAAACACGGCTCACATGATTTGCCCAAACCCATTATTCCACTTCTCGACAACCGCATGGTTGTGGAATATAAATATTTTACAACAACACGAAAAAACTAGTTTATTTCAATACAAAACCAATTATGCCACTTCCAGACGACCGCATGGTTGTGGAATATGTGCCTCATGACAACAATACAGCAAGTCAAGTCCTCGTATAATTTATTAATAAAAAAGATTGTTCCACTTTTGGACGACCGCATGGTTCTGAAATAATGTATCCATCTCATGCATAATTGGACAACAAAAAACATGGAGGAGATTTTTCGGCTGATTCAGCAATATAACCTTACTTTGCAAATAAAACACTTCCGGCATGCCTGACATGCTCAATATAGTTTAAATTTCAATTTAAATTCTTCTTCATTTGAAATGTTGATCATTTCTCCATGGCGAACAAGGTTTCGAAGTTGAAAATATTCAGTGATGAAGTTTACCTCTTTCAAGCACGGAAAAGGATGAATAAAGACGGATTTTTGAATTTCCTTGAAACCGATGTCTTTCAATTTTTCCCTCAATATGTTTCTTTCCGCTCTTCTTTTTTCAGGAATGTCGAACATAACGACTCTCCATTTCTTGTCCCATTTGAGGGGTTTCGGTATTTTGATTGCATCGATTTCAAATTTGAGAGTTTTCAATTTCCCCTTTTCTGTCAGAACTATTTTTGTCACTCCATCTTCTTGTTCAACATAATCAACCAATCTCTCCTGCTTGAATTCGTTCATGACACGATACAGATATTGTTTGTTTATCTCCTGCCAATCTTTTTTGAGTGTCCTGAAGGCACGGCGCTGCGATTTTGGATTTCTCGCAAATCCAAGTGCCACTCCCCCAGCAAGAAGAAGCAATATTTTTCTTTTGATCGGACTTTTGAATGTTTTCGTCATATTCTTTTTCTCAAAAAGAAACTGGTCAGCATCAGGCTGAAAAACAATCCGACTGTTGCCACCATCCAATTTCTTTTTGGATTGTTTTCTGGAAAATTTGATTTTCCATTTTCCAATGAAAGTGTTTTGTCATTTTTTGGTGAAACATACATGAATGACATTTTTCCCAATGCAGCGGAAATCCTGCCATTGCTTCTTGCAAGCAAATCAGCAAAAGATTCTCTTTGCTGCTCAGGCTGAAAGTCAAATCTGGATTGATTTGTTGCATCATCAGAAACAATGTCCACATTTTCCTCAAAACTTCTGTCTGTCATCACGCCAAGAACTTCCTGATTGTTTCGCAATGGCAAAGGCAATGATTTCGACGAAGAGATTGTTTTGATTTCTTCTTTGGATTTTGTGACCCCATTTTTCAAAACAATGGTCGCTTTTTTGGGATGTGATTTTTTGTGTGATTTCTTTTTGTGCTTTTTGTCCTTTTTTGAACTGCGCTCATCATCATTATTATCAGTCTTTTCCTGGGCAACATTCATTTGATTTTGAACGACAATTGGAGGAATTGCTGGCGGCGGATTATTGCTTTGTATTGGAATGTCGACGGCAACAACCACAGGAGGCGCAACCACTGGGACAGGATCAGGCACAATGACAACAGGAGGATCAACCGTCGGAGAAGGATCAGCAACAATTGGGGGATCCGTGACAACGACTGGTGGCGTGTCAGTGTCCGAAATTGGATCCGAATCAGGGATGACAACTGGCGGTGGATCTGCAACTGGCAGAGGATCAGTTGGAATTACAGGTGGAATTGTGGGTGGATCAGGTACAGTGACCACAGGAGGATCAGACTTTTTCACTTTGAAAGAAGCCTCTCCCCATCCATAATTCCCAGCTTCATCCAAAGCAGCAACCCAAACCGTATATTCTCTTCCTGATGATAATTTGGAAAGATCAATTGTTTTTTCAAAAAGCTCTTCTTCATCAAGATACATTTCCGTTTTGATGTTTTCAGGTTTTGAAACATTGTCTGAAAATGAAAAAGATATTGGCAGAATTTGATCATTCGTATATATTGCTCCATCTGCAGGTGAACTGATTGTGACAATCGGCTCCACTTCATCTTTCAATTGGATGTTCTCAATCGGAGTAATATTGTTTTCAGGATCAGCCACGATGACCAAATTTTGTGTTTGATCTTTTTTTATTTCAACCAATTGGGTTGTGGATTTGTTTTCTTTGTTGCCAGTGTGGTCAAAATATTCCACTGCCACATGATGCTTCTCGTGACTGTCAACATTGCCTTTCAAGGAAACTTTGTACTCTCCTTTCTTCGCATTCGGCACAGAGGCGATTTTGAAGCCATCTCTCAATTTTTCCTGAGAATATATGCCATTTTCAATATTGTTTTTGTCTTTGGAAATAATATTGCCATCAGGATCACTAACTTCCATTTCAGCCGGCGCATCTGTCCAAAAAATCATTTCGTCATCGATTGTCGGTGAATTGTAGATTCCATCCAGACTTTCTCCAAGTCGCTCAGCCACAATTTTTTCCGATTTGCTGACAATTTCACGATGACCATATTCCAAAACGTCACGAAAATCACTTGGCGTGTCTCCGGAAGAAATCAAAACCTCCCCGTCCCCTTCGGTATCATCTTGATTGGGATCAATGGGGTCAGGTTTGCCATCAGCCCACACATCATTCTTGTCTGAATTGATTGTTGGAATTTTGTTGACTGTCGGCTGTTTGTCTCCCAAAATTATGCTAAGTCTGGTTCTTGAATCAAGCTTGTCGATGTCCGAATTCAAATCCAGCAAAAAATTGTTTTTTTCTTTCATTGAAAGAAAATTTTTCAAATTTTGCGCATCATCAACAGTATGAAGAAAATCATAGGTGGGCATCAGATCCCTAAGTGATGGGATGTATTTATGAATTGTGTCGTAAAAACTTGCAGTTTCTAGTGTTGTATTTGTTAAATATCCTAGATAAACTTTCATAATAAATTTTCCATCCCAATTACTCGGTATGCGACCACCTTCCCAGGCAGCATAAACATCAGATGAACCCTTGTTGGGAGGTGCGATCATGATCAAGTTGTCCACATCACTCGCATAGGAATCGCTTTGGACATAGCTTCGAGCCACCAAACTTCCCATGGAATGTGTCACGATGTTCACTTTCTCTGCATCACTTTTTTCCAAAGCTTTTTTGATAATTGGTTTCAAATATTCTTCCGCAGATTCAACATTGCTTTGACGCCAATCATAATAGGCAATGAAAAAATTTTTGCCTTCCTGATATCCCATGACCTTGAATGCCTCAAGAATACCATCATAGGTGTGATCAAACATCATCCAATTGTCAGCAAAAATATTGCCGATCATGAGATCAGGATTGAGAGATGCGCCGATGCCAGGAACGAAAATGACCGGTTCCTTGGGCACAGTTGGATCTGATTGATTCCATGGCCTGAAAAGAGTGCTTGTGCCCACAAGACGATTGCCTTTGCCATCCTTGTTGTCTTGTGAAGTTCCATAGGATCGATATGGACCGCTTGGATCTCCCCAATAGTTGTAGCGGGCATCAAACGCATATGAAAGAGATGAATAGATACCGTTCCTGTTGCCCGAAATCACACTGTTTCTTATTTTCGCCATATCCCAATAAGATGAAGCATAGATTTCGACACCATTATAGTTTCCACTTAAAACCAGTCCATCCATTGTTGGCTGAGTGTAGCGAAGAAAAATCCCATCAGAAAAACAATATTTTATTTCCGTGTGCTTGATGCTGAGGTCTTTAAAAATCTCATTGGGTTTGATGTAGTTGTCGTAACCTACCCCAGTATATGCATACAAAATTGTCGCATGTTCAATTAAAACAGGAGTGTCATGCATCGGAATGACACCTATGCCACTCCAATCACCACTCATGGGTTTTCCACGACTATACACACTGCAATGTTCCAAAGTTTCACCGCCAAAAGAACTGTCACAAGCGGAAGTAAAAACGATTTTTTCTAAAACATTTCCAACCGCTTTGAAAGAACTCTTTATTGATAGTCCAGGGGATGGACCTTCTTCATCACCATTACCGAATTTGATGACAGTTCCCGCTTCGATCGTCAAAGGAGCTTTCACTTGAATGGATTTGGTGACGACATAGGGGCTATTCGCCTTGGTCCAGGTTGTCGACTCCACAACATCGCTTGAAATTTCAGTTGAAGCCAACACATTTTTTGGAACAAGAAAAAAGGCCACAGCAACTGTTGTTGATATTATGGTCAAAAAAAATTTTCGACTTTTTGTTTTTGTTTTGGGTTGTTCAAAAGTGATCATGCAGATGGCTGAAAGCTTGGGGCAAAAGAACCAATGCCCAATAAGTGAAAATTGATGCAAAAATAACCAAAGACAAAAAAGATCCCAACAAAAAACTTTTCCAAGTAAATTTGTTTTTTATGATTTTAATGAACATTAAAGGAGAAATTGAAATCAAAAATACTAAAATTAAAATTGGATATAAATTAAAATCATCATAAAAATAGTAAAGATCTGCACTTTTTTTGGCAGTCCAATTGCTCAAAAAATCGTCAACCGGATATATATAAACAAAAAGAAAAATGAGTGTCAAAGCAGAACTCAAACTCAAATATTTCATCACACTCTTTTCTTTCAAAAATTTCAGCCAAAAAAATGGCGAAATGATGATTGCCGCAAGCGCCAAAGATGCCAAGGTTGTCAAAATGATGTTTATCACAAAATTGTTTTTTGTTTTTGTTATTGTTATTGTTATTGTTAAAAAAAGATTGATGAAAAAATCCAGCACCAATTTATCTGTATTGATATTATACCACAAACTCCCAAAGCCGGGCAACATCAAAATTTCCAACTTATCAACATATTCCACTTCCAGACGACCGCATGGTTGTGGAATATAAAATATAAATATAAATATAAATATAAATATAAATATAAATATTATATCAACACGTAAAATCCTGCATATTCCTATGCAAAAACGATTGTTCCACTTTTGGACGACCGCATGGTTTTGGAATAATGGTGATTTGCTATGATTATATCTGCTTTTGAACAAGAAGATTTGAACAAGAAGAAAGGCCCTTGCATTCGCAAGAGCCTTGATGCGTCACACAAGTGTGACAATATTATTTTTCAACAGTGGAAATGAGCGCGTTCTCGATGCGCCGAGCCAATTTGACATCACCGATTTTTTCATCGCGTGCCAAAATCAGCAAGCGGGCAAGGTCGACGATGCCGAACTTGCTGATGAATTCATCGAGCATTGCCTCTCCCCCTCTGGACTGCAGGAAAATCTGCACCAGCACGAAGAGGAAATCTTCCAGAAACGAAGCCTCCGGAAGGGACAACTCTTCCAGGGAAAAATTCTTATTTGTCTTTTCAAAAATTTTCTCCAGAATTTCAGCGACTCTTCCTTCAATAGGATGCTTTGTTTTCCCGGTGATGATCGCCGCATAAATCCCGGAGCGATCCAAATTTTCCCCTATCATTTCATGGATTGAAGTTCTCCCAAACACCCCTGCAGGCATCGGGATTGGCGTAAATGCCACAGTGCGTTGCAGAGTCTCTTGTTGTTCCACTATTTCTGGCATAGCAACCTCCTTTTACTGATGATGGTTAATGAGATATGTCAATTACAACTGTTTTATTGTTAAGACTACCAAACTCACTATCATATCTTTATACAGCATATTCCTCTTTTTGTAAATGGTCCATGCCTATATTTCCTCGGCGATGTTCGGCGCAAATTTGTTGTAACAAAAAGTTCCCAGAGCGAAGGCAACCAAAACAGTGAGAATGAAAATGAAAGTTTTCCATGGATCGGCAAAATGGTTGTTAATGAGTCCCTCTTTGGAAAAATGGATCACAAATGCCATGGGATTGAGCAGCATTATTTTTTGGATTTTTTCCGGCATCATCTGCAAGGAATAGACGATCGGACTGGCATAGAAAAGAAGCGAGGTCACCACCTCCCAAATCATGGAAAGGTCGCGGAATTTCACATACAGCGGCGCAGTCAGCAAAGCGAATCCCAAGATGATGATATAGGTGAAAACCAAGAACATGCCGAAAAGCAAGATGGCCTCGAAGCTTGGCACAAATTTGTTGAGTGCGAAAAAGAAAATGATCACCAAGATGTTCATCAGAAAAATCAAGGCGGAATTGATGGTTGAAGCGATGATGATCGTCCAACGCGGAACATATATTTTTGTCACCAATTGCGATTTGGCCAAAAGTGATGTCATGCCGGCCATCGTTCCTTCGGAAAAAAAGTTGAACATGATGATGCCCACCAGCAGTTGCAATGAATAGTATGGGATTCCGTTCCCTTTGGCATTGAAGAGCGACGAAAACACGAAATTCAAAATTGAAAACATCAACAGCGGTTTGAGGATCGCCCAGAGATATCCCAACACGCTGCCATGATAGCGCAGTTTGAAATCGGTCTTGGCCAGAACCCAAATAAGTTCTTTGTAGTTTTCGTGACTCTTCATATAGCATATAGCATACAGCATATAGCAACATCGGGGCTCAGTCTTTTTCTTTGAGACCCTGTATCGTTGTCCATAGCATCGCTCCTATTTCTTCAGATAAATTAATTAATTTTTCATATTCTGCCAATTCAACGTATTCCTCTCTTCTGGAAAAATAAAGCAAATATTTTGATTCCTTAAGCGAGCCATAAGAAATATTGAGGAAGTTTTTCAATTGTTTGTCTCCCGTCCTTGCAAATCCCTCTATGTAATTCAGTATAACAGATAATGCCGATCTTCGTAGTTGTGATGTTATTCCATACATTTCATCCTTTGGAAATTTTTTTGTCACAGCATAAGTGCCAAAAGCGTAATCATCCATTTTCCTTTTTAATTCGTCGTGAAATTTGTTGTTTTGCATTTTTGTTACATGTTATATGCTGCATGTTATATGAGCCTAATATAGTTGTTTATTTTCCTGATACCAAGCGATAAATCTTTCCATGCCTTCTTCAATTTTGACTTTTGGATCATAACCGAGGAGTTTGCGGGATTTGGTGAGGTCGGCATTGGTGATGCGGACGTCGCCGGGTTGCATGGGGAACTCTTTGACGCAAGCCTTTTTGCCGAGAATTTTTTCCACCGTGGCAATGAAATAATTAAGTTCAACCGTGCTGGAATTTCCCAAATTGAAAATCTCATAGCCCAAAATGTTGTCCAAGGCAGCCACCACTCCGTCGACCAAATCATCGATAAAGGTGTAGTCACGCTGGGTTGATCCGTCGCCGAAACGCTTCACTTCAGCCCCTTCGTCGATCAATTTGGTGCACAAAAACGGAAACATGTCAGGCCGTCCACCGGGCCCGTAGACTGTGAAGGGACGCACCACGTTCACGTTGAGCTTGTATAAATGGTGGTAGGTGTATCCCAGAAGCTCTGTGGCCTTCTTGGTGGCCGCATAGGGCGAAATGGGATTATCCACCGGGTCAGATTCTGAAAATGGCACTTTGGAGGAATTTCCGTAGACAGAGGATGAGCTGAAAAGGACGAAATTTTCGATGCCGAATTCCTTGGACAAATGGAGCAAATTGAGGGTTCCTTTCACGTTTGTGTCTTCATAGATGAACGGATTTTCAATGCTTGGCCTGACTCCCGCTCTGGCTGCCGCATGCACCACTCTTTGAATTCCCTCTTTTTCGAAAACAGTTTTCAAGAAATCAAAGTCGGTAATGCTGCCGCGATGCAAAGTAAAATTTGGATCGTTTTCAAATTGTGCAACATTAAGTTCTTTTATTTTCGGAGAATAGTAATCATTAAATTCATCCACACAGACCACGATGTCTCCGCGCTCCAACAATTTTTTGGTCACATTGCTGCCAATAAATCCAGCGCCACCGGTAACTAATATCTTCATATTTTCTTTTTCAAATTAAGCATTATTATAATTTTCTATTTTCAACGCTAATCGAAGAGTGATCCATCATTAGTCATTGGTCATTGGTCATCGGTCATCACAAATTCATGCCTGCAAAGTTTTTCGTGTTTGATTACTAATTACTGTTGACTGATGACTAAACATTTATCTTGATTTTTGATCTCAGATATTCATAATATTCCTCGTTGCTTGCGTTGGTTGTGGTATATTTTTCAAATGCCTTTTCTCTTGCCTTCTCGCCCATTGATTTTCGCAGTTCACTGCTGTTGATCAATTTTTCCAATTTTTCAATCCATTGTTCGCTGTCATTGGCCACGAAGCCGTCCACACCGTCAACAATGGCTTCAAAAAACGGTTGGGTTGCGGCAGCCACTGTCGGCACACCCACGATTGCCGCTTCGAAAAATTTGAGTTCTGATTTTGATTCGCAAAAAGGATTTCCCATTTCCAAAGGCACGATGTTGATGTCGACAGCGGCCAAATTGACGAAATGTTTCTCCCTTTTGACATATGGAAGTTGTTTTATTCTTGCACCAAACTTGTTCAATTTGTTTTCCAAATCCAATGGTCCGACCAAGAAAAGTTCCACGTTTTCATTTTTTTCCATGATGAACATCAGCACATCGGTGATGGTGGCAAAATCTTTGTTATGGGAAAGGGTGCCGGAAAAATATCCCAATCGCACTGTGTTTTTGATGACTGATGACTGATGACTGATGATTTCATTTGCAATTTTCACATCTTTCTTTGACAATCTGTTCGGCACGATGAAAACTTTTTTGCCATGTTCGCGCAATTTTTCTGCCAAAAATGTCGTGGTGGTGGTGCAGACTTTCACATAGGGATCAACCAGGATTTCTCCGCCAACTCCGTTTTCATATAGCTTTCTTTCCAAAGAATTCATGACTTTGAAATAGTCCATGTGCTGGAGATATTTTGAATCATAGACAAGATCATCAGTTTCAAAAATTATTTTCTTGCCTTGGGCTTTGATTTTTTCGATCAGTTTTTTCACGCTTGGGGTTAAAAGGACACGATGAAAAACAAATATTTGAAATTTGTCCGCATAGGTTGCGAGCAATGGGTTGTCCTGCACTGTTATGGAACATTTGAAATTTTGCATTTCCAACTCCTCAGCCACATGATGGGTGCGATAGCGGGCACTGTCGCCCACCCCGCCAGTCACAAAAAGAATGTCGCCTTTGCCCACAAAGCGGAACAAAGCAAAAAAGGCTGAAAAAACACGTTTTCCGCCTTTCAAAATCCCATCCCTTTGGATAGTTTTGATGGCTTTCCCAACTTTGATTAGCAATAATTTCATATAAACATTATATCATGTAACGCACAGCATGAAAACAGTGGTTGTTGGCAGCCTTTTTGGTAATTAGTTATTAGTTATTAGTTTTTTGTAAATTTATTGTTTTGTTGCCTGGAAATTCAGATCGTTGATCAGGGTCTGTTTTTCAGTGAACTCACCATCGACTGTTTTCACGTGCACGGTCACTGGCACATCCGTCACACCTGATTGTTTTTGGATGAGCAATTTGTAGTCATTAATGCTCATGTTGGAAAAAGAAGCCGGCAATTGATATCTCACCGTGGCATCGGTCGTATCATTGATGAGCACATCGAGTTTGAATCCGAAATATGTTTTGCCAAAGTCATCAGCAGTCGCCACGCGGTTCACCATGTGACTGTCGAGAAATGTCGATCCTTGCGGCACATATATTCTCAAATATGAATGATAGTCACTGGTGCGCCAATCTCCGCCTGTGGCAGTGTGGGTGTATTTCAAATTCAAAGTCACCAATGGATTAGGTTGGGTAAGGTCGATGTCATAATTCATTTCGCGTTTGATGTAGAAATCTGACTTGAGCGCTCCCATGTTGGCATCAATCGCCATCAGAAAATCACTGTTCCAATCTTTGGCAACGGTACCATCCCAGCGCACGCTGGCCACTTGTTGTTGCAAATTCTGATCAGTAAAATTCAACATCACATTTCTGTTTTTCATTTCGGTGTGCAACAGATCAGCAATTTTAGGGATATTTCCCAATGTCAAAAGTTTGTCCAAAATGATCGGAGCCATTTTTTTCAGAATGGCTTTTCTGTTTTGCGTGTCCAAGGATGGATCCATGATGTAGGCTTTTTCAACTTGCGCTTCAAGTTGACGTGAAGCATTTTCCTTGGTGTATTCTCCTGAATATCCAGGCACAGTTATTGGTCCAGTGAGCCCGATCACGTCATCAAAAACTTGCGAATTGACCGCAATCACTCCATCAAATCCTGTTGTGCTTCTTCCAGCCATGCGCATGAAATATTTGGCCTTGTCAACATTGGTTGGAAAATCAGGAGAAAAATTCGAATCGCGGAATTTCCAATTCTTGATTTGCATCATTTTCTTGAACGGAAATGGCGCCACGATTTTGGCCGAGATTCGCTGGTCCAAAAGATTGGCATCTTCCACGAAAGTCGAAGTTACTTGCCCATTTTTAATGGTCACGATGGCATATTGACCCAAAAATCCTCCGCCTGGTCTGAGCTCGGCATTGTTTTGCAGCATGATCAAAAAAGTTCTTTCCTTGTTGTCATTTTGTGTCAGCACACCCACGATGTTGTTTACAACTTCGATCTCTTTTTTTTCATCGGCAGGCAATGGCAAAAATCTGGTGACTTTGCCCAGAACCGACAACGAGGAAACTGCCAACATGCGCTTGTTCTTCATCGCATAGGTTGCGCCAGCAAAAAGCCCCGCCAGCAAAACTACAACCACGATTATTTTGATTATTCTTTTTTTAGGAAAATTCTGTTTATTGAAATATTTTGGTGAAAAATTTTGCATAGGATGCTTTTTGTTTTTTTATTGTTTAAAATAAATTTCTTCAATTTTTTCAGAGGAAAGATCCCAACTGAATTTTTCAATTTGCTTTTTGTTAAACTCACCTTGAAATCTTGTTTTTTCTTGATCATTGACAAGCTTGATGATCGCTTCGGTCAACCCTGCCGCTGAAATTTCCTGCGCATATTCCGCCCCGTTGCCAAGATAGGCTCTGTTGTTGGGACGATCGAAACAGACCACGCCAAGACCGGCTGCCATGTATTGCAAGATTTTTCCACTGGCTTGCAAAGTCGTTGAATCTTTGGGATCAACGCCGATGTCACTGGCCATCAAAATTTTTGACAAGTCAAAATAATCAAGCGGACTGATGACGCGGACAGAAGCTGACAAACCATTATCACTCACGAATTTTACAACATTTTCCGCAGGAAATCCAGCCACAACAAAATAGGCATTTGGGGTCTTTTTGAGCACTTCAGGAATGGCCTGCAGCAGATATTCAATGCCTTTGTTGCCCATCAATGCTCCGGTATATGTCACAATGGTTTTGTCCAGCGGCAATTCAAATTCTTTCTTGAGTTCAATTTTGCTTGGCAGATTGGAATAGTGAGCCAAATTTGCGCCATCCAAAATTGTTGAAACCTGATGATCTGTGCGAAAAAGTGCGATGTCTTTGGCAAGTTCTTCGCTGCTAGCCATGGCGCTGTCACCCAGATTGTTCACCCATCTTTCAATTGAGCAAAATATTTTTTTGAGAGGACCGCCATTAAGATAGCTGTGCGAAACCATTTCTTTGGTCAGACTTCCATGGAAATCAGCCACCAATTTCATTTTTCTCCAAAAAAGAACGGTTTTTACAATCCAACCGATCAACACGCCTTCATGCAAATGCCCATGGATGATGTCTGGTTTTTGAGTTCTGGCCAGATTGAAAGCCTTGCGGATGAGCATGATGTCCAACAGAATTTTCTGCCAATCAGGACCGGCTTCCAATTTTTTGTACCAAAAAAGCAGACGCCTGATGCGTCTGACATCAACTTCGGTTTGGACATTTGCGTCGATATCTTTGCCTATATGATATGTCGCAATCGTGATTTTGTGGCCACGTTTTTCCAAAGCCAAGGCTTCTTCCAATATTCGAATGTGTGTTCCCCTGTCGGCAAAAAACGGCGTAGGGGCAATAACCAATATCTTCATATTATATACAGCATACAATATCTGCCGAGATTATGCCAGTTTTTGGGTCATGTTTAACTTATGGTTTCAGGAAATGGTTCTTGGTTTTTGCTT